>CAMDVP010000083.1 GCA_945877525.1 uncultured Clostridia bacterium
TGTACGGCAAGGAATTTTTCTATCAGAAGGTGCGGGAATGCCTGCTGGAGCACCCGGAGCAGGAATATTCCATCGTTTGCTCCAATATCGAGAATTTCAAGCTGTACAACGATACCTTCGGCCGGGAAATGGGCGACCGCCTTTTGCAGGCTGCCGCTTCGGTGATGCGGCAGATGGTGGGCGAGGGCGGCTTCTGCGGCCGCCTCTCAGCCGACCGCTTCCTGTCTTTGCAGACCCGGGAAAAGGAACAGCAGGACAGGGAAAATTTCGGCCATGATAGTGGCCTTTCGGAGGAGGAACTGATCTCTACCTTCAAGGGCATTACCATGCGCTGGGGCGTGTATGAAATTGTGGATCGCTCGGTGCCTGTGGAGCAGATGTGCGACCGCGCGATGCTGGCCATGGAGAGCATCAAGGGCCGCTACAACGAGTATTTCGCGGTGTATGATGATGAGCTGCGCAGCAGGCTTCTGCGGGAAAAGGCCATCACCGACGCCATGGAGCCCGCTCTGGCGGAGGAGCAGTTCGTCGTTTACTATCAGCCCAAATACAACCTGAAGGACAACTGCCTGGCCGGGGCCGAGGCGCTGGTGCGCTGGAATCACCCGGAGTGGGGCTTCATGTCTCCGGGAGAGTTCATTCCGCTGTTTGAAAGCAACGGCTTTATCCTGCGCCTGGACGAATATGTGTGGGAAAAGGTGTGCGCGCAGCTGCAAAGCTGGAAGAAGCAGGGCTATCCCATCCGGCCGGTATCCGTGAACGTGTCCCGGGCGGACATATACCAGGTGAGCCTGGCGGACGAGCTGGAAACCCTGACGAAGCGCTATGACATTGATCCGGGCTATCTGCACCTGGAAATCACCGAAAGCTGCTACGCGGAAAATCCCGCGCAGATCATCAGCACCGTGGAAGAACTGCGCAGGCGGGGCTTTGTGGTGGAGATGGACGATTTCGGCAGCGGGTATTCCTCGCTGAACATGCTCAGCCAGCTGAAGCTGGACATCCTCAAGCTGGACATGAAGTTTATCCAGAACGAAATGGAAAAGTCCATCGACCGCAGCATCCTCTACGACGTGATCAGCATGGCCCACAGGATGCACCTGAACGTGGTGGCTGAGGGCGTGGAAACCAGGGAACAGATGAACCGCCTGCTGACGGTGGGCTGCGACTTTGTGCAGGGCTATTTCCTGGCCAAGCCCATGCCCGCGGAGGAGTTTGAAAAGCTGATGCAGACCCAGCGCGCCGCCTTCCAGCCCGCGCGCAGGTTTCACTCGGTGGAAATCCCCCGGAGCATCCTGGTGGCCGACGAGGATGAGAATTTCCGCGCCATGGTGCGCAAAAGCTTTGAGCCGCGCTTCCGGGTGCTGGAGGCGGGCGATACGGAAAGCGCCCTGGACTATGTGACCAGGCCCCTGGAAACGGGCATGTGCGCCATTATTCTGAGCATGTCCCTGCCGGACAAAGGCGCGGCCGCCGTGATGAACACCCTGCGGCAGAGTCCGGGCTCCTGGGAAATTCCCGTGCTGGCGACCATTGCCGACGGCAGCCACCATGCGGATCTGGCCCTGGCGGAGGAAGCGGACGACTTCCTGTGCCGCCTGCATCCTGTTTCCAACCTGCGCAAGCGTGTGGAGCGGATGATTGACCATGTGGCCTTCCTGGAGCGGGAAAGCGCCCTGCAGGCGGAGGCCAACAAGGACTTCCTGACGGGGCTGCTCAACCGGCGGGGCCTGCAGTCGGCCATCGTGTCCCTGCGGCAGGATGAGCTGCCCCTGGCGGTGTATCTGTTCGACCTGGACAATCTCAAAATGATTAACGACACCCGGGGACACGACATGGGGGATCGGCTGATCCGCACCTTTGCCGAGCTGCTCCGGGGAAAGACGCAGGGCCAGGACATCCTGTGCCGCTATGGCGGGGATGAGTTTGTGGCCATTCTCAAGTATATGGGCGACGAGGAAGCCGCGCAGAAAAAGTGCGAGGAGATCTGCCAGGCGTTCAGCGATTGCTTTGCAGAGGAAGACATCCCGGCCACCTGCACGGGCGGCATCGCGCTGTGCTGCACAGACGAGGTGCCCTCCCTGGAGCTGATTGAGCGGGCAGACCGGGCCATGTATAAGGCCAAGCGTGAAAAGCGGGAAAAAAACGCGCAGGAGACGGAAGCGCCATGACGGCCTGACGCATGGACGGAAGCCGTGGAAAGAATCACATGGAGGAAACCAATGAGCGGGCATGACGAGATAATCGCCGGGGAGGAGCGGTTTGTCAGGGATTTTCTGCGCCGGAGCCTGGAAAGGAAGGACGGCGCGGAGGCTATTCGCCAGGGCCTTGCGGAGCTGGGCGGCTTTTACGGTGCGGAGAGCGTGTGCCTGTATGCCCTGGGGGCGGAGCGGCTGTCGCCGGTTTGCCAATGGCAGGACAAGGACGCCTGCGCGTCCGCATCGCCCCGGAGCGCCCGGGTGAAGGACGCGGCCCGGTGGCTTGCCCGCCTGGACGAGGCGGGGGGCGTGTCGCTGTCCGGATTGCAGGAATGCCGGGGAGAGGACGCGGAGATTCTCCGCAGATTGTGCGACGCCTCGCACGTTATGGCCTGCGCCATCATGTCAAGGAATGTGCCTGCGGGGCTTTTGTGCGTGTGCAATCCAAGCCTGCATACAGACGCTCTGCTGCCGCTGAACGCTGCGTCGGCCGTCTGCCGGGAGGCGCCTGTCCGGGCCTCGGAGGAGGACGGGCTGGTGAACCGCAATCAGGTCATCCAGGCCCTGGGGGAGATTTATACCTCCATGTATTATATCGACCTGGCCACCGGGCGCTTTACGGAGCTTTCCTCCGTGGATTCTGTACACCGGCACATCGGCGCCCAGGGCGACGCCAGGGACAGGCTGACCTACTTCTGCCATCACATGGTGGCTCCGGACTGCCTGGAGGATATGCTGACCTTTGTGGAGCTTTCCACCCTGGACGAGAGACTGAAGCATACGCGGATCATCACCAGGCAGTATCGCAGCACGCTGTTTTCCGCCCCGGACAGGGCCGGTGAAGCCAGCTGGCGGCAGTGCTGCTTTATTGAGGGCGACAGGGACGCCAGCGGCCGCCTGGCCCATGTGATTTTCACCACGCAGTCCATTCACGAGGTGAAAATCAGCGAACTGGAGGCCCAGCGCCGCCTGCAGGAAACCAATGTTAACCTGGAAGCGCTGCTGCGGGCGGAAAAACAGAATACCGCCATTATCAATGCGCTGAGCAACGTGTATTTCGCACTGTACTACATCGACCTGGACAGGGACGAATGCCAGGCCATCATTTCTGAAAAAACACGCGGCCATGTGCTGGGCGAAAAGGGCGGGGCGCGGGAAACCCTGGAGCGCATGGTGAGCGAGCTGGCGGCCCCTTCCGCTCAGGCCCGCATGCGCAGCTTTGCCGATTATGACACGCTGGACGAGCGCCTGGGAAGCAAGCCCATCATCATTCACGAATACCCCGACCAGTCCGGCGGGTGGACCCGGTGCGGCTTTATTCCTGTGGAGCGGGATGCTGCGGGACGGAACCATACGGTGCTGTGCACCATGCGCACCATCACGGCCGAGAGGGAGGAGCGCGCCACCCAGGACAACCTGATTCAGGCGCTGGCGATGGCCTACGAGAATGTGTATACCGTTAACGCCGACGCCTGCGAGGCCGTCTGCTACCGCATGGGACAGACGATCAACGACCGCTATGGCAGCAGGTTCGCCGTCGGCAACTATGAGCGCAACATCCGCACCTATATCGAAAACGACGTGCTGGAGGCCGACCGCCATTTGTTTGACCAGGTGCGCACGGTGGACGGCGTGAACGCGCTGCTGGGGAACAGAAAGACCTTCTATTTCAACTACCGCGTGTCACGGGGAGAACAGAAGCAGTATTTCCAGTGCCAGCTGGTTAAGCCTGAGGAACGCAGAAACGAGTTTGTCATTGCCTTCAAAAACGTGGATGAAGAAAAGAAGCAGGAGCTGGCCCAGCAGCAGAAGGTGGAGGAGGCCCTGGCGGCGGTGGAGAAAATCAACGCCGCCCTGCGGGAGGAAACCGCTGTTTCCAGCGCCCTGAGCCGGGAATACCACAGCCTGTTCAAGATTGACGCGGAAACCGGCGGCATCTCCCTGTACTGGACCGACGGCGTGGGCATGGACCGCGCGCTGCTGGAAAGGCTGGTGGCCTGTGGAAACTACGAGAAGGTGCTGGGGCAGTATATCGACGCCTTTGTGGTGCCGGAGGATCAGGAGCGCATCCGTACCCTGAGCAGCCTGAGGGTGCTCCTTGCGCAGGTGCCGGAGGTGGGCCTGTACAAGCTGGGCTACCGGCGGCGAATGAACGGCGTCATTACCTATTACGAAATGAACACCGTTCGGACGGTGGATGCCGACGGACATGTGACGCTGGTGCTGGGCATGCGCGACATGGATCAGGAGGTGCGCCGCCAGCTGAAGCAGACCCAGGAGATGGAGATCCAGCGGGAGATTATCGAGGGCCTCGGCTCGGAGTATTACTCCGTGCTGCTGGTGAATCCCCGGACGGACGCCGTGGCCACCTACCGTGCGGAGGATGAGGACGGCCTGGCGGTGCGGGACTATTTCATCCGCCATGGTAACTGCTGGTCCAAGGGACTGAAAAGCTATGCCGAGGAGCTGGTGTCCGATAGCAGCCGCGAAGAGTTCCTGGAAAAGCTGTCTCTGGCATATATCCGCACGGAGCGCAAGGACTATTCCCTTATCTACGAAAAGCTGACGGATCACGGCGTGATCTACCTGCAGGCCCGGATTGCCTTTGTCTGCGACCAGGACGGCGATGTGGTGGTGGTTGTGGGCACGCGGAATGTGGACGACCTGATCAAGAAGGAGCGCCAGCAGGAAATGGCCCTGATGGAGGCCTGCAGCGCCGCCGAGGCGGCCAGCCGCGCCAAGAGCGACTTTTTGTCCAACATGTCCCACGACATCCGCACGCCCATGAACGGCATCATTGGCATGACGGCCATCGCCACCGCCCACCTGGACGACCGGGAACGCGTGCAGGACAGCCTGCAGAAAATCACCCAGGCCAGCAAGCATCTGCTCAGCCTGATTAACGAAGTGCTGGACATGAGCAAGATTGAGTCCGGCAAGGTGAACCTGATAGAGGAGGAATTCAACCTCTCCGACCTGATTGACAACCTGCTGGACATGAACAAGTCCCAGCTGGAAAGGCACCGGCATACCCTGAGCGTGAACATTACCGGCGTGACCCATGAAACCGTCGTGGGCGACAGCCTGCGCGTTCAGAAGGTTTTTACCAATCTGATGAGCAACGCCGTGAAGTATACCCCTGACGGCGGGAAAATCCGCCTGACTATCACGGAGCGGCCTACCAACCAGCAGAAGGTCGGATGCTACGAGTTCATCTTTGAGGACAATGGCATCGGCATGAGCGAGGACTTCCAGCAGCATATCTTCGAGCCCTTCGCCAGGGCACGGGACGGTCGGGTAGAGAAAATCCAGGGAACGGGGCTGGGCATGTCCATCAGCCGCAACATCGTGCGCATGATGGGCGGCGATATCAAGGTGGAAAGCCGCCTGGGCGTTGGCTCACGCTTTACGGTGACCATTTACCTCAAGCTGCGGGAAGCGGCGGAAATCCGCTACGACAAGTTTGTGAACCTGGACGTGCTGGTGGCGGATGACGACGAGCTGGGCATGGAGTCCTGCTGCGACATGCTCAATGAGCTTGGCATGAAGGCTGAGGGCGTGACCAGCGGGGCCGAGGCGGTGGCGCGGGTGACGCGGCATCACTTGGACAAGCGGGACTATTTCGCCTGCATTATCGACTGGAAAATGCCCGGCATGGACGGCATTGCCACCACCCGGGCCATCCGGCAGGCGGTGGGCGACGATGTGCCGATTATTATCATCTCCGCCTACGACTGGGCGGAAATCGAGCAGGAAGCCAGGGGCGCGGGGGCCAATGCCTTCATCAGCAAGCCGCTTTTCCGCTCCCGCCTGGAGAAAACCTTCGACGCTCTGACCTGCGGCGGGGAGGCTACGGAGCGACGCGGCACCATGGAGCGGGAAGAACAGCAGTCCGTGCTGGATATGCTGAGCGGGCTGCACATGGCTGGCCGCCGGGCCCTGCTGGTGGAGGACAACGACCTGAACGCCGAAATTGCCGCAGAGCTGCTGAAAATGACGGGCCTTGAGGTGGAGCGCGCCCGCGACGGCATTGAGGCGGTGGACCGCATGACCGGCTGTGCGGACGGGTATTACGACATTGTGTTCATGGATATCCAGATGCCCCGGATGAACGGCTACGACGCGACCCGGGTGATCCGCGCCATGGACAGGAGCTATTGCCGGCAGGTGCCCATCGTAGCCATGACGGCCAACGCCTTCGCTGAGGATGTGCAGGCGGCCAAGACTGTGGGCATGAACGAGCATCTGGCCAAGCCCCTGGACCTGGTAACACTGGCCCGAACGCTGAACCGGTGGTTCCGCTGACAGACAAACAAACCCGCCTGGGGTGAAGGCATTCCTCAGGCGGGTTTTTGTATTCCCAAGCAGCCTGCGGCCGCTGTTTTGAGCAGGCGGCTTCGGTCTGGAGGGCTGTTTCTGATGGCCCGGGCGGCTTTCGCCCTCAGCGGGTATTCTTTTCGTTCACCTCATCGATGGCCTCGCGCCGAAGCTGCGGCGCGCATGCCGGACAGGGCGTCAGCTTTGCATAGGGATCCTCGTCCAATTCTCCGTAGGTAAAGGCCGCCAGCGGCCAGAATTTCTCCTTGACCGACAGGCATTTGGCGTTGGAATGATAGTTTTTCCCGCCGTTGGGGTTATAGTACAGCGTGACCGCGTCATCCGGGTAGCCCAGCACACGGCCCGCATCATCCCAGATGATCACTTTGGTGCGGGCGCTGCTGTCCCGGCTCAGGTTGTCCCACAGCCAGCGGGCGTTGGCCCCCTCCGGCGTTTTCAGCCGCTGGATGCGCACGCAGCCATGGCTGGCTTTCTCCCCCAGATAGCGCTCGCAGCGGTTGTAGTCCCGTGAAATCTCGTTGCCGTTCTCATCCGCCTCAATCAGGCAGGGTACCTCGTGGAGCAGGATACCGTCGTTGATGCGGATGCCCATGTCGCAGTAAAGGCTTCCGGACCAGAAGCCCCCCGCCCAGCTGACCGCCAGAAATTCCCCCGCGGGGGTTTCGTTGAAGGGCGCATCCTTCGTAGGATAGCCGGTGGAGCACAGCAGGGTGGAGAACAGATGCCCGTCCCTGAAGATATACAGCCGCTGCTGCAGCTTGTCCACCACCACGCCCATGTGCTGATCCACCTGCCGCTCGCGGAGCAGGCTGGTTTTCACCCAGCCCTGGAAGGGCAGCGCCCACACCGCCACCTTCGATCCCTCCACCGAGGATGAGTAAGCCTCCACCAGCGTCCAGTCTCCCTGCTGCTGCAGCACATGGACAGCCTGACTCATGCCAGTTACCTCGCCCACATAATCCGTGCAACTCTCGGACGGCTCCCTACGAACCTTCACCTGTTCGCGTTCGCTGCCCTCCAGCACCGTCACCGGCTGGGTCAGCAGCGCCCAGATGGCTGCCTCGTCCATTTCCCCCATGTTCTGCGTCCAGAAGCACAGGTCATGGCTGCATTTGATCTCGCTGCTTTCATTCGGCGCATGATAGGTCACGTCGGCAGCCAGGGAAGGCGCGGTTACCTCGATGGATACCACCTCCGCCACGGAGGTTCGCCCTGCTCCGTCCGTCAGGCGAACAGTCAATTCCCATCGCCCCGAGGTCAGCCGTCGGCCCTGTGCAAGGCCGTCCCAGGAAAGGGTGCAGTCTCCCGCTTCCACCTGTTCCTCCAGCAGCGTGACGCTGCCGGATCTATCCGCCAGGGTCACAGTCACCGTGCCCGCTGCGCTTGCTTCCAGGGTGCAGGTCCAGGGCTCCTCCGTTGCATAATCCAGCCCGCTGTCAGCGTCCAGCCGCTCTATCCGCGGCGCTTCCTCGCCCCAGGCAGGCGCAATCCACATAAAAGCCAGCACCATCAGGCATAAACCAATACCTTTTCGCATGCGCGCATTCCTTTCCAATGGATTCACCGTATTGTACTCCATCCCGCTCTTTCATGCAAGAGACCCCGCCTATGCAAACGGCGCCGCAGCGTCTTTTCATCCTGAAAAGCGAAGATTCTTACGAAAAAAGTAGCGATAGCTCTTGCATTGGCGGATGCTTTGCGCTACAATAGGAAAGTATTTTTCAGAAATGTTCGTGTTTTGCAAGGAGGACGCCATGCAGGCACTGAAGGAAGCCATTCGCCGGGAAGGCGTGGGTATTGGCAGCGATATTGTGAAGGTGGACAGCTTTCTCAACCACCGCATCGACGTGGCCCTTTCCACCCAGATGGGGCAGGCCTTCCACGAGGCGTTTGCGGACGAGCGGGTGGACTGCATTCTCACCGTGGAGGCCAGCGGCATTGCCGCCGCCATCACCACCGCGCAGGCCTTCGGCAATATTCCCGTGGTCTTTGCCAAAAAGGGCGACCACCGCAACGTGGGATCCGATGTGTACACCGCGGAGGTGTTTTCCTTTACCCACCAGACCATGAACGTGATCCGCGTCAGCCGCCGCTACCTGCAAAAGAGCATGCGCGTGCTGATTATTGACGATTTTCTGGCCAATGGCGAGGCCATCCGCGGCCTGATGGATATTCTCCGCCAGGCAGGGTGCGAGCTGGTGGGCGCGGGCGTGTGCGTGGAGAAGGGCTTCCAGCCCGGCGGACAGCAGCTGCGCGAGGAAGGCGTGAAGGTGGTTTCCCTTGCGATCGTCGACGCGATTCAGGATGGCAATATCATTCTGCGCGACGATTGACCTCATTTTACGTATCACGGCGGCCTTGCCGTGGTCTGGCGCATGCCGGGCCGCGGTGACCGGAGCTGTGCATATGACCCGCCCGGGGCAAAGCGCCTCGGGCGGTTTTTCTTATGCTATGAGAAGGAGCAGATGTCCTCAGACGGAGACATTCCGTAATGTATTGACAAAAATAATATCATACCTGTCACTTTCTCCTTTTTCGGTGCTATATAGGTGAAGCCACGCACCCCCGGTACACCACAGTACACAATGACAGAAAGGCGGAAAGCACAATGGGATGGGCAAAATATGATGAGGATAATCGAGATGCCATCGAAGAACGCTTAGCGCGCACAGGCCACTTCATTCCATCGGTGTACAATTATACCAGCGACTACACGAGCACACAAGTAAAATTTGCGCAATCGACATGTTACCTCATGCTCTCCCTGCGAGTAAAAGCCCGCCGGGCCAGACATCATAACAGGTGCGGGTGAAGCAGCTGCCCACGGAACGGCTGCTGGAAGGATGGCGCTGCGGCTCGTATTCTGGCAGAGTCGGCTTATCCTCGCGGCGCGCCGCCAAAGAATGCATAATGATTGGCTTACGCTGGAATTCCCAAGCCATCGCGCATGCCTCCGGGGTGTTCGATCATTGCCCGGAAAATTGTAACGAAAATATGACGCAGAAGGATTTCCAGACCGGACACCGAATTTTTCTCACCAGAACCCGTGACCGACAACCGGAGGAGTTGATCCCATGCGAGATATGGTCGTGCTGCTGAACCTGGACGACAGGGCCTGCCGGTCCATGGCGCGCAGGCTGCGGGCGGAGCACCTGTACTGCAAGATTCTGCCTGCGGACGCCGCTGCCCAGGACATTGCCGCCCAGGACGCTCTGGGCATCCTGCTTGCCGGCGCCGCCCGCGGAGAAGCCCCTGACATGCCCAACCTGCAGCAGCTCCTTGATTGCGGCCTGCCTGTCCTGGCCATGGGCGACGCGGCGCTGACCCTGGTGCAGCTGCTGGGCGGCTCCCTGGGGGAGAAGGCCCCTGAGCCGGGGGTACGCCAGGTGCGCCTGGACGCGGAGGATCCGCTGACGAAGGGCGTGGAATCGGGCGAGCGCTTTCTTCCTGCCTGCCGCTGCATGACGCTGCCCGCTGCCCTGCGCCCCATCGCCCAAACGGACGGAGGTGTGCTGGGCTTCCGTGCGGGAGAACGCCCGGTATACGGGCTGGCCTTTCTCCCTGAGCCCAACGATCCCGACGCCACCCAGCTGCTGCTCCACTTCTGCAGGGACATCTGCGGCTGTACCCTGTGGTGGAGTACGCAAACCTTCCTGGAGCGCGCCCGGGAGGAGATCGACCGCCTGTGCCAGGACACCGACGCTGTGTGCGCCCTGTCCGGCGGGGTGGACAGCGGCGTATGCGCCCTGCTGGGTAACCTGGCCATCGGCCACCGTCTGCACTGCCTGCTAATTGACACGGGGCTTTTGCGCAAGGGCGAAGCCGACGAGGTCATGAGCACATATCGCGACACCCTGGGCCTGAACGTGACCCGCATCAACGCTGCGGGCGAATTTCTCTCCGCGCTGCGGGGTGTGACGGACAGCGCTGAAAAGGAACGCATTATCCACCGCCTGCTGCAGGAAATCATCCGCCGCGAGGCCGGGCGCATGCCCGGGGTGACCCGCCTTTTGCAGGGCACCAACTATACCGACGCCCTGGATTCCCCCGGCCTGGACATGGCCGGTTCGGACAGCCCGCTGCTGGTGGTAGAGCCGGTGCGGGAACTGTTCAAGGATGAAATCCGCCGGGTGGGAGAGGAATTGCAGCTGCCCCCTGCCGTCACCGGCCGTCAGCCCTTTCCCGGCAGCGGACTGGCGCTGCGCATCCTGTCCGATGTGACGGAGGAGAGGCTGGATATTCTCCGGGACGCGGACGATATTTTCCGCCGGGAGATTGAGGAATCCGGGCAGAACAAGCGCCTGTGGCAGTATTTCGCCACCCTGGCCTGTGATCCGCTCCCCGGCGCGACGGGCTATGTGGTCACCCTGCGAGCTGTGCAGGTGATTGACGGCAACCTGGCCGTGGCCTCCCGTCTGCCCTACGATCTGCTGGAGCGGGTGACCCAGGCCATTCTGACCCGCCTGCCTGCTGTCCACCGGGTGCTGTACGATTTTACCCCCAGCCAGAGCTACGCCAACATAGAGTGGCGCTGAGCAGGGCGTGAAGGAGGATGCGGCCTTTCGCCGCTCCTTCGGATGATGCAGGCGGTGTGTCCGTCTTTTGCGCAGCAGCATGCTGCCGTGACAATATGGACAATAATATGAAGGCCATCCCGCATCAAGACCTTGCTGCGGGATGGCCTTTGCAGCGTGTCAAAAAAGTGGCTGCGGCCACTTTTTTGAGGGGAGGAACGCCGTCTG
>CAMDVP010000084.1 GCA_945877525.1 uncultured Clostridia bacterium
AACACCCCATTCGTTAGTAGTATACCATACTGTCTAACAAATGGGGTGCTGTTCATTTTGCGGCATCCGGCCGGTGATTTTCATTTATGCTGTTCTGTTTCTATAATTATCTCTTTGTATTCGGCAGGAGGATTTCGCCTCTGCGGAGGCGAGCAGAGGGCTTTGCGATCATTGTCGCTTCGCTTTCGACTTCCGCCTTCGGCAGACTCGCCACTGGCGAGGCGTCGCCCTCTGCACTCCTTCGCACCGCATCCTTATAATCGTTCAGAATAAGCATAGTATAATACTGTCTTGCACAAAAAGAATAGCATCAAGAGGACGGACCCGAAGGTTTCCAAAGGGCGACCGGAAAGCCCTTTGCTCGCGCCCGCAGGCCGAACCCCTGCATCACAGATCAATACTCATTTCCTCAGCCAGCCCCTTCAAGTACCGCGTGGCCTGCACATAGTCCTCCTCCTCGGTCATGTGCTCCAGCATCAGGCAGATGCGGTCATCCAGGCGCGTCATGCACCGCAGGTAGGTGCGGTAGTCCAGTCCGCCGGTGCCGGGGCGGCATTCGTCCAGATGGACGGTCAGCTGATCGCGCAGGATAATGTCCTTGGCGTGGCAGCTGCGGATATAGGGAGCCAGCTTATCAAACCAGTCCTCAATCACCTCAGCGTTTCGGTAATAGAGGGAGGGGCTGGTGATGATGTTCACCACGTCCATATGCGCCGCAAAGCACGGCCGGTCGATCGCCTGAATCAGGGCAAGGTATTCCTCCGGTGTGGAGGGGAGCATCCAGGGCATGGGCTCCAGCGTATAGCAGGTGTGCTGTGGCCTGGCTGCGTCAATGATCCGCTGGGTGGCGCCGACCACGTCGTCAAAGGCCCGCCGGGTGAAATTGTCCATATGCGGTCCATCCCACAGCGTTGGATGATAGGTGCCGGCTATGTTGACGCAGCAGTTGGCCTCCACATGGTCGGCCAGCTCCAGCTGATGAACGGCCCGCTCAATGGCTGCCTCCCGCTTTTCCCTTTGCGGATCCAGCACGTTGTTCCACACGCCGACCTCGCAAATCACCAGGTCTGCTGCCCGGGCCGCGTCGCGGTAGCCGTCAATCACCCGATCCGCCGCCGTGTAGTCCACCGGGAAATACACCGCCGAATAGCCTGCCTCCAGATTTGCGGCAGCCCATTCCTCCGGCGAGCGCCACTTTTTGAAAATCATTCCGCCAAACCGCACGGGAAGGCCCCCTTTGCCGTTTTTTCAGATTATAGCATGGACGGCGGCGGTTTTCAATCCGCTGGCGCTGCGGGCTTTACTTTTCCCTCCGTATGGTTTATCATGACAGGCAGGAAGTCACCGTTTCAACAACACGCATCGGAGGCAAGACCATGGATACAGGCAAGGTAACCGATCCGCGGGATTCCAACCAGTTGACCCGCGCCTATCTGGATTCGCTGCTGGTGGAGGCCAGGTATCTGGACAGCTGCGTCCCGGAACTGGAAATGGAGCTTTTTGGCGCGCGCTTTGCGTCGCCTGTCATGATTGCCGCCTTCTCCCATCTTGGCGGTACGCATCCCGGCGGCATGGCGGAAATGGCCCGGGGCGCCAGGCTGGCCGGGGTATGCAACTGGGCGGGAATGGGTGACACCGCCGAGCTGGAAGGAATTCTCTCCACCGGCGCGCCCACCATCAAAATCGTTAAGCCCTATGCCGACCGCCGGCTGGTTTTTGAGCGGCTGCGCCATGCGGAACAGGCCGGCGCATTGGCCGTCGGCATGGATATCGACCACAGCTTTGATCACCGGGGCATGCCGGATCATGTGGTGGGCATGGATATGAAGCCTGTTTCTTCTGACGAACTGCGCGAATTTGTCCGCGCTACCCGCCTGCCCTTCGTGGTGAAGGGCGTGCTGAGCGTGCAGGACGCGGTCCGGTGCGCTGAAGCAGGCGTGCAGGGCATCCTGCTTTCCCATCACCACGGCATTATGCCCTGGGCGGTGCCGCCCCTGATGGCTCTGCCCCGCATTCGTGATGCGCTGGGCGACAGCATGGCGCTGTTTGTGGACTGCTCCATCGACAGTGGCGAGGACGCCTTCAAGTGCCTGGCCCTGGGGGCAAAGGCCGTGTGCGTGGGCCGCGCCTGCCTGCCCGCCTTCCGGGAAAGCGGCGCGGAGGGCGTGAAGCGATATATCGACGGCATGAACGACCAGCTGCGCGCCATGATGGCCCGCACCTGTTCCCCGGACGTGCGAAGCATTCCGCGCAATGTGCTGTGGAGCGCCGCCACCGGCCTGCCCGTGGATTGAGCACGCGAAAGGAGAAAGGCGCATCATGAAGCATACGCTGAAGCTTTCCGGCACGGGGCTGTCCGTCAGCCCCTTCGGGCTGGGCTGCACCCGGGCAGGCTCCGCCTGGACGGGCGACAGGGCTGACCGTCTGCTGGACTTTTTTCTGGATCATGGCGGAAATGTCATCGACACCGCGCGGATCTATGGCCTCCCGGATATCGGAGCCAGCGAGGCCACGCTAGGCGAGTGGCTGCACCGCCGGGGCCGCCGCCATGAAATACTCCTCATGACCAAGGGCGGGCACCCGGAGGTCAGCTCCATGCATACAAGCCGCATGGGCCCCGGGGACATGGAGGCCGACCTGGCTGCCAGCCTGCGCGCCCTGCGGACGGATTATATCGACGTCTATTTCTACCACCGCGACGATACGCAGCAGCCCGTGGGCGAACTGCTGGAGCGCATGGAGGATTTCCGACGGGCGGGCCGCATCCGCTTCTATGCCTGCTCCAACTGGTCCACCCGGCGCATGCGGGAGGCAGACGGCTATGCCCGCGCCCATGGCCTGACCGGCTTTGTGGGCAACGAATGTCTGTACAATCTGGGCTCGGAGGGCGCGGGGCTTCTCATGGACGACACCCTTGTCCGCGCGGACGGGGATATGCTTGCCTATCATCAGGGCGGCACGCAGAATACCATGATGCCATACAGCGGGCTGTGCGAGGGCTTTTTCCATCGCCTGGACAGCGAGGGCCTGACCGACCGGGTCAGGCGCAGCCCCTACTGTACCCCGGTCAATCTGCGCATGGCAGAGCGCATCACCCTTCTGCGGGAAAGGTATGGGGCGACGATCTCCCAGGTGCTGGCAGGGTTCTTCTTCACCCGGCCCGTCCCCATGCTTCCCCTGTTCGGATGCAGCTCGGAGGAACACCTGGCGGAGCTGATTGCCGCCGTGGATATGCCTTTCACCCCGGAGGATTACCGCCTGCCGCAGGATAGGTGATGCTGTCTCTTTTGCAAAACAGGGCTCCGATGCGCACGGCTTCGGAGCCCTGTTTGCTGCCTGATGATGGCTGACCGGCGCTACACCAGGCTCAGGAAGGCACGCATGGGGGCGGTCAGCGTCCGGGTGCGCTTGTAGAACAGGCTGATGCTGCGGGACACGTCCGGGCTGTCGATGCGGTAAAAGCACAGCCGCGCATCCGGCGGCGCGCTGATGGCCAGCGTATCGCTGATGAAGGCCGCGCCAAGCCCGTAGCCGGCCAGGTTGTAGGCGGCGAGCTGCTGATCCAGCTGCAGGCGGATCCTGGGAGCGAACCCCGCTTGGGCGCAACGCAGCTCGGCGCGCCGCCGGGTATCGTTGCCCTCCTTCAGCAGGAGAAAGGGCGTATCCGCGAACAGGGCCAGCGGCACGCAGGGAGTGTTTTCGCACCGCAGCTCCTCCGCGGTGAGGCGATAGGGCGCGGCAGCTGCATTTACCGGCAGCGTGCGGGGGACAGCCAGCACGACCTGTTCCTGCTGGCAGGGGCGGGATTCATACACGGCGGGGTCAAACACACTGTTGTCGATAGCAAAATCCAGCGTACCCTCCTGCAGCTCGTCCTTGAGATGTGCGGTGTGCGCCTCGTGCAGGCGAAGTTCCACCCCGGGATACCGCTCGGAGAATGCGCTCAGCAGCGGCGGCAGCACATAGGAGGTGAACAGCGTGGTGCCGCCCAGGGTCAGCACACCGGTGACGCACTTCTCCGCATCGTCCAGATACTGGCGCAGTTCCGCTTCCTCCTGCTGAAGCTGCTCTGCGGCGCGGATATAGGCGCGGCCGGCTTCTGTGAGCGCGATGGGCGAGATGCTGCGATCGAAGATGGGCGCGCCGATTCGCCTTTCCGCCTTGCGAACCATCTGGCTCAGGGAAGGCTGGGATATGTACAGCACCTGCGCGGCCCGGGTAAAGCTGCCCTGACGGTATACCTCGTAAATATAGGTTATTTCATGCAGCAGCATAGCTTGCTTCGTTTCATATAGGTAGTTACCTATATCTTCCTTTATCTATTTGGTATTTGCAAATAGTATAGTATCCTCCTATACTGAAAGCAAGCCGATATGGCCAAAAAGGAGCCGTGACACGCATGAACAGAGTGGAGCATGACCTGGTGGGGGAGATGGCCGTTCCTCAAAACGCCTATTATGGCATTCATGCCCTGCGGGCAGCGGAGAACTTTCCGATCACAGGCCGCCGCCTCCCGGATGATATGATTGTGAGCATGGCATGGATCAAGAAAGCCTGCGCCCTGGCCAACTGCCGCGCCGGCACGCTGCCAGAGCGGGTGGCCGGCGCCATTACAGCTGCCTGCAACGAGCTGATTGCAGGCAAGTTGCACGACCAGTTCATTGTGGATCCCATTCAGGGCGGAGCGGGTACCTCCACCAATATGAACGCCAACGAGGTGATTGCCAACCGTGCGATCGAGCTGCTGGGCGGAACGAAGGGCGACTATGCCCTTGTGCATCCCAACGATCATGTGAACTGCGGACAGTCCACCAATGATATCTACCCCACCTGCGTCAAGATGACGCTGTACCGGGCCTGCGAACCGCTGCTGTGGGAGCTGGACGCGCTCCTTGACGCGCTGAAGGATCGGGCCGCCGCCTTTGACAGCGTGATCAAAATGGGCCGCACCCAGCTGCAGGACGCCGTGCCCATTCGCCTGGGGCAGGAGTTTGCCGCCTACGCTGCAGTGCTTCGGCGGGAGAAGGCGCGGCTTGTGCGCAGCCGAAAGGAACTGCTGCAGCTGAATCTGTGCGGCACTGCCGTGGGCACGGGCATCAATGCCTCCTCAGCCTATATCGGGCAGATCGTGCCGCTGCTGGCGGAGCTGACGGGCATTTCCTTTACCCAAAGCCCCGACCTGGTGGACGCCACCCAGAATACGGACTGCTACCTGGCGCTTTCCGCCGCCCTCAAGAGCTGCGCCGTAAGTCTGTCCAAGATGTGCAACGACCTGCGGCTCATGTCCTCCGGCCCGCGGGACGGGCTGGGAGAAATCAGCCTGCCTGCCCGGCAGAACGGTTCCTCCATCATGCCGGGCAAAGTGAATCCCGTGATTCCCGAGGTGGTCAACCAGCTTGCCTTCCGCATCATCGGGTATGACACAACCGTCACCCTGGCCGTGGAGGGCGGCCAGCTGGAGCTGAATGCCTTTGAGCCGGTGATTTTCGACAGCCTGTATCAGGGCCTGACCATGCTGGCCCGGGGCGTGCATACGCTGAACATCCACTGCGTTCGCGGCATTCGCGCCAATGAGGAGGCGTGCCGCCGGGAGGTGGAGCGCTCGGTGGGCGTGGTGACGGCCCTGTGTCCGAAAATCGGCTACAATGCTGCCTGTGCCCTGGCCCGGGAGGCGCTTCGAACGCAGCGTCCCGTGCGCGAGCTTGCCCGCCAGTGGGGTTTGCTGACCGATGGAGAACTGAGCGCGCTGCTGAACCCCGCGGCCATGACGGGCGCTCGCGGCTGATCACAAGGGAAAGAAGCAAAATCAAAATGGCAAGCGGGGGGGCGGTATCGCTTTGCATAAAGCTGACGGCTGATGACGCCCCTCGGCTTGCCATTTTATTGATGTTTTTCAGGCTTCTCCAGCCATGATGCTTCCATTCATATGTGCCGGTATCCGGCGATGGATGCCCATAAACCGGCCTTACAGCCGCTCCATCACAGGAATGACCTCCAGCGGCGCAGGCACGGTCACGCGCTGCGCGCCTTCATAGACTTCGCCGGTGTCCACATTGCGCCAGCGCCCCTCGGGCAGATACACGCTGCGGGTGCGTGCGCCGCTTTCCATCACGGGAGCCACCAGGTAGCGCCCGCCGAACATATACTGATCCTTCAGTCCGGCGCAGGTTTCATCCTCCGGGAATTCATAGAACATGCCGCGCAGCAGGGGTGTGCCCGCCTCGTGGGCCTCCTGCATGAGGGAACGCACATAGGGCCGCAGCTCCTCGCGGCGCTTCATATACTTGACCAGAATGGGATAGGCCTCCTCGCCGAAGGACCACACCTCGTTGTCGCTGCCGGAATTGAGCACGGGGGTGCCATCCTTGCGGAACACGGGCTCGGCAGGCTTTCGGTCTCCGTGCAGGCGCATGACGGGGCAGTAGCATCCCCACTGGAACCAGCGCACCAGCAGCTCACGGAAGGCGGGATCCTTGGGATTGCCGTTGTGGAAGCCGCCAATGTCTGTCGTCCACCAGGGAATGCCCGCACAGCCCATGCTGACGCCCGCGCAGACCTGGCGGCGCAGATAGCTCCAGTCGCTCATGATGTCGCCGCTCCACACCAGCGCGCCGTAGCGCTGGCTGCCTGCCCAGGCGCAGCGCACCAGGTTGACGGGATTGTCCTGCCCGGCCTCCACCATGCCTTCGTAGAAGGTGCGGGAGTAATACTGGGGATACACGTTGCCCACCTGCTGGTTGGGGCCGATGTGATAGCGGTAGGCCTTGAAGTCATAGGTGCCGTATTCCGGCTCGGCCTCGTCCAGCCAGAACACGCGGATGCCGTAATCATAGTAGTTCTTTTTGCATTTTTCCCACACATATTTGCGGGCCCGGGGGTTGGTGGCGTCGAAGAACATGGAGTCCTCCACAAAGCGCATGCCGATCTGCTCGCCATATTCGGCGCGCACCAGCAGGCCCTGCTGCTCCATCTCCTCATAGTTTTCACTGGTGAGGGACACCTGCGGCCATACGGACACCATCAGCTCGATGCCCATGTCCTGCAGCTCCTTCACCATGGCGGCGGGGTCGGGGAAGAACTCCGGGTCGAAGCGGTAGTCGCCCATCTTCGGCCAGTGGAAGAAGTCGCACACGATCACGTCGATGGGCAGGCCGCGGCGCTTGTATTCCCTGGCCACCTCCAGCAGCTGCTCCTGATTCCAGTAGCGCAGCTTGCACTGCCAGAAGCCCAGGCCGTATTCCGGCATCATCGGGGCAAAGCCGGTGGCGCGGGCGTAGTTCAGGCTGATGTCGGCGGGCCTGTCCCCGGCGGTGATCCAGTAGTCCAGCTGCCTTGTAGTATCGGCATGCCAGGTGGTGCGGTTGCGGCCGAAGCTCACATAGCCCACGGCGGGGTTGTGCCACAGAAAGCCATAGCCCCGGCTGGACAGGATCATGGGTACGCTGGCCTGGGAATTGCGGTGGGCCAGTTCCAGGGTGCAGCCCTTCCAGTCCATGTACTCTTCCTGATACTGGCCCATGCCGTAGATATGCTCGCCCTCCTGCCCCACGAAGGTGGCGGTCAGGGCGCAGTCGCCGCCGATGATGGGCTCGAACTTACGGGCTTGCAGCACCAGCGCGTTCTCTCCGTCGGTTTCCTGCAGAAGCACCTCGCCCTTCTGATTGACAAAGGTCAGGCGCACGCGGCGCTTCCAGCCGCAGACGTCCATTTTTGCGGTGATTTTTCCGTTGCGCAGCAGGGCATGCTCCTCGTCCGTCTGAACGAATTCCACATTCCCGCTGGGCATGGGCTCCAGCAGGGCGAAACGATCGTCCCGCACATCGCCCATGAGCACGGCGCGCACCCGGAGGCTGTCGGGACCCCAGGGCTCCACGACAACGGTTTCACCATGATTGCGCCAAATGACCTGCTGTCCGTTCCAGTCAAAAAACTGCATACTGCTTTCTCCTTTGCGTTTATTGGATAATGCCGGAACTTTCCATTTACTCTGCGTACAGTATAATGGAACAGGAAGCCTTTGTCAAACGCTGCGGCGGTTTGTTTATGCGCCGGCGGGGGCTTCCTTGTCGGGTGTTTTCTTCAGCTGGCGCAGGATGCCCGATACCACCGCCAGGGAGAACAGGAAGGACAGCGCATCCGCCACGGGCTGGGCCGCCTGGATGCCCAGCAGGCCGAATGCGGGCGGCAGCACCAGCAGCGCGGGAATCAGGAACACCCCCTGCCTGGCGGTGGAAATCAGCGTGGCCCGCACGCCATAGCCGATGGACTGGGTGAACATGTTGCTCATGGTGATATACCCCCACAGCGGCAGCGTGCACAGCTGAAGCTGCAGCGCCAGGGTGCCGATGCGGATAACCTCCGGGTCGTCCCGGCGGAACAGGGTGACGATGGGCTCTGCGCCCAGCAGCGCCACGCATCCCAGCACCAGCAGGATCACGGTGGACACCTTCACGCAGAACCAGAAGGCCTTGCGTACCCGGCTGTATTTTCCCGCCCCGAAGCAGAAGCCGCACACCGGCTGAAAGCCCTGCCCGAAGCCGATGACCGAGGAATTGATGAACATGACGAAGCGGCTGACAATGCTCATGGCGGCGATGGCTGCGTCGCCGTACACGCCCGCGGCGGTGTTCAGCATGATACTGGACACGCTGGCGATGCCCTGCCGCCCCAGGGACGGAAAGCCGTTGTACAGAATCTGCCCGTACATTTTCCACGTGGGGCGGAAATCCGATACGCGGATGGAAATGGCGTCCGGCCGCAGATTGGTCATCAGCAGAAGAATGGTGAAGCTTACCACCTGGCTGACGGCGGTGGCGATGGCTGCGCCTGCCGTACCCAGACCGCAGCCGAAGATGAGGATGGGATCCAGCACCATGTTCAGGATGCCGCCGGACACCATGCCCACCATGCCGTACAGCGCCAGGCCCTCGAAGCGCAACAGGTTGTTCATGACAAACGAGCACATGACGAAAGGCACCGCATAAAAAATGTAGGTGGCATAATCCTTGGCATAAGGGGCGATGGTTTCCGTTGCGCCCAGAAAGCGCACCAGCCAGTCGATGCTGCTTAGCCCCAGAATGCCCAGCACAACGCCGGCCAGAAAGGCCGTGACAAACCCTGTGGTCACATAATGACGGGCCTGCTCCTCATCCCCGGCGCCCAGGCAGCGGCTCACGTTGGCCCCGCTGCCGATGCCGATGGTGAAGGCGATGGCCTGGATCATGGCCATGGCCGAAAAAATCACGCCCACCGCGCCAGAGGCTGACGTGCCGATCTGGCTGACGAAGAAGGTATCAGCCATATTATAGATGGCGGAAATCAGCATGGAGATAATGGTGGGTACGGCCAGGCGCGGAATCACCCGGCTGATGGGCTGGCGCAGCATCATATTGCTGCGCTGCTCGGGGGTCATGGTTCGCATGTGGACAATCCCTCTTGTTCTTCATATTTATATAGCCACCTTTCGACAATGCACGGCGTTTTTCCTCCCCGCACTCAGGCAGCGGCGGCTGTTTTCCTTGTGTATTTTTCTTGACAGGATCCGCCCCGTGGGCTATAATCGATGCATCGACGCGTGTACAGGAGGATTGCCATGCTGTGCTTGTTCACCTTTACGTTTACGTTCCCGGGCGGCTTTGCCGTGCCGGGGGTTTGAACGTACCGTTGAAGAAGCTCTCGGCAGCCGTGCTTTGGACGCATACGCAGGAGGGGCTCTTGACGGGCCCTTCTTTTTCTTTATCCTGCACATGACATATGGAGGAGGAACCATTCATGATTATCGTGCTGAAAAAGGGTACCGAGCAGCGGGAAATTGATACGCTGACCGACATGATCGTCAGCCAGGGGATTACGGTGAACCCCATTGTGGGCAGCGACCTGACCATTCTGGGCCTGATCGGTGACACCAGCAAGGTGGACGACACGCAGATTGAAAGCTACCGCTGTGTGGAGCGCATCATGCATGTGGCGGAGCCCTTCAAAAAGGCGAACCGCATGTTCCACCCAACGCCCAGCGTGGTCAAGGTGGGCAATGCGGAGGTTGGCGGCCCGAAGCTGGCCGTGATGGCGGGGCCCTGCTCGGTGGAGAGCCGGGAGCAGATTACGGAGGTGGCGCAGGCGGTGAAGGACGCAGGCGCGGCCGTGCTGCGGGGAGGGGCGTTCAAGCCCCGCACCTCGCCCTACGCATTCCAGGGCCTGAAGTACGAGGGCCTCGACCTGCTATGCGCGGCGAAGGAGGCAACCGGCCTGCCCATTGTCAGCGAGATTATGTCGCCCTTTGACATTGACGTGTTTGTGGAAAAGGTGGATCTGATCCAGGTGGGCGCGCGGAACATGCAGAACTTCGACCTTTTGCGCCAGCTGGGCAGGATCCGCAAGCCGGTTCTGCTCAAGCGCGGTCTGTCCGCCACCATTGAGGAGTGGCTGATGAGCGCGGAGTACATCATGGCGGGGGGCAACACGGACGTGATTCTCTGTGAGCGGGGCATTCGTACCTTTGAAACCTATACCCGCAACACGGTTGATCTGGGGGCCATTCCTGCGGTGAAGAAGCTGAGCCATCTGCCGGTGATTGTTGATCCCAGCCACGGCACGGGGAAGTGGTGGATGGTGGAGCCGCTGGCCCGGGCAGCAGTGGCTGTGGGTGCAGACGGCGTGGTGATCGAGGTACACAACGACCCCGTTCATGCCCTGTGCGACGGCCAGCAGTCCATCAAGCCCGACGTCTTTGCCGACATTATGGCGGACATCCGCAAGATTGCCGCGGCGGTCGGGCGCGAGGTGTAATACTGTGCTGCATGAAAAGCATAGCAGCAAGAGGACGGCCCCGAAGGTTTCCAAAGGGCGACCGGAAAGCCCTTTGGTCGCGCCCGCAGGCGCGAAATCTCTGCCTTTGGCAAAGCAATCGTTTTAAGTGAGAACAGAATGAGCGGTGGAAAAACGGTTTCGCCTGCGGCGACCAAGGGCGCTGCCCCTGGACCTCGGTCAGGGCGCTGCCCTGACAACCCGCCAGAGGGCGCTGCCCTCTGGACGCCCGCGAAGGGCCTTCGGCCCTCTCGACACCCGTTTCGCGAAACGGCGGGGTGGTTCTATACGGCGTTTGGCGCGTGAATGGGGGAG
>CAMDVP010000085.1 GCA_945877525.1 uncultured Clostridia bacterium
ATATGGAGCAATGTGCAAGCAGTCGTTTTACTTTTTACTTGACAAATTGGCCGGATGCCGATAAGATAGGTACATAGCATCACATCACAGCCCCGCGCAAAGGCGAGGGCGGGGCTTGCAGAAAAGAGGCAGCATGTCATGAAATATGTGCTTGGTATCGACCTGGGTACCTCCGGAACCAAAACCGTGCTTTTTGACCAGGAAGGCCGCGTGGTCTGCTCCGCCACGGTGGAGTATCCCATGAGCCAGCCCCGCAACGGCTGGGCTGAGCAGGATCCCCTCGACTGGTGGAACGCCGCCGCGTCCACGGTGAAAACCGTGCTCTGCAAAAGCAGCGTGAACCCCGCGGACGTGGTGTCCCTGGGCATTGCCGGGCAGATGCACGGCCTGGTCATGCTGGATGAAAACGGCCAGGTGCTGCGCCCCTCCATCATCTGGTGCGACCAGCGCACCCAGCAGGAATGCGACGAGATCACCGAAAAGGTCGGCTATGACAATCTCATTCGCATCACCGCCAACCCTGCCCTGACGGGCTTCACCCTGTCCAAGATTATGTGGGTGCGCAAGCATGAGCCGGACGTTTACGCCCGCTGCCGCCACATCCTCCTGCCCAAGGACTATGTGCGCTATATGCTCACCGGCGACTATGCCACCGAGGTCAGCGACGCCAGCGGCATGCAGCTGCTGGATGTGCCCAACCGCTGCTGGTCGGACGAGCTGCTGCAGATTCTGGACATCGACAAGTCCCTGCTGGCCAGGGTGTATGAGAGCTGCGAGGTCACCGGGCATGTGTCCGAGGAGGCCGCGGCCCTCACCGGCCTGACCACCGATACCCTGGTGGTGGGCGGCGCGGGCGACAACGCAGCGGCCGCCGTGGGCACGGGCGTGGTGGAGGACGGACGCGCCTTTACCACCATCGGCACCAGCGGCGTGGTGTTCGCCCACACCGACAAGCTGTCCATCGACCCCAAGGGCCGTGTGCACACTTTCTGCTGCGCCGTGCCCGGCGCGTGGCATGTGATGGGCGTGACCCAGGCCGCGGGCCTGTCGCTGAAATGGTTCCGCGACAACTTCTGCGCCGCCGAGAAGGAGGCCGCCGCCTCCATGGGCGTGGATCCCTACGACCTGATGAACAAGGAAGCCGCAAAGAGCCCTATCGGCGCCAACAAGCTGATCTACGCCCCCTACCTGATGGGCGAGCGTACCCCCCACCTGGACGCCGACTGCCGCGGCATGTTCTTCGGCCTGAGCGCCATGCACCAGCGCCGCGACCTGCTCCGCGCCGTGATGGAGGGCGTGAGCTACTCCCTGCGCGACTGCCTGGAGGTGCTTTCCGGCATGGGCGTTGCGCCCAAGCAGATGCTGGCCTGCGGCGGCGGCGGCAAGAGTCCCCTGTGGCGGCAGATGCTGGCGGACGTGTTCAACTGCCCCGTGGCCACCACGGCAAGCAGCGAAGGTCCTGCCCTGGGCGTGGCCATCCTGGCCGGAGTGGGCGCAGGGCTATATCCCTCCGTGCAGGAGGCCTGCCGCGCCATGATTCACGTCAACGAGCCCCAGAACCCCATCGCGGAAAACGTGCCGCAGTATGCCAGGGTGTATGAGGTGTTCAAGAAGCTGTACCCCGCCAACAGGGACATTTTCAAGGCGCTGGGCCAGCTGTAATCTATCCAGGAAGACAAACAGGCTGCGGCCCCTCCGATCTGCCGGAGGGGGCGCAGCCTGTTTTCCTGTGTATGCAGCTTATCTTTCCGCGTCCTTGCTTTCGTTGACCAGCTTCTGCAATTCCTGCATGAAGGTGCCCAGATCGGTAAATTTGCGGTACACCGCGGCGAAGCGCACATAGGCCACGTCGTTGAGGCGCTTGAGCTCGTCCATCACCATATCGCCGATGCGCTGGGAGGGAATTTCCCCCTCCATGCTGTTGTAGGCCGCCTGCTCAATGCGGGCGGTCATTTCGTCAATCTGCTGCATGGACACGGGCAGCTTCTCGCAGGCATGGAGGATGCCGCTTTTCACCTTCTGCACGTCGAAGGCCTCCCGCCGCCCGTCGCGCTTGACCACCATCAGCGGGGCCAGTTCAATCTTCTCATAGGTGGTAAAGCGTCTCCCGCAGCCGATGCACTCGCGGCGGCGGCGAATGCTGTTGCCCTCCTCCGCGGGCCGGGAGTCGATCACCTTGCTCTCCGTGCAATTACAATACTGACAGCGCATGCGCCCCGCCTCCGAATCTCATTTTGATTATTATAGCACAACCCCCGGCGAATGAAAACCGGCCCAAAGGGCTTTCCCGGGAAAAAAGTTGTTCAGTCGCCGTCGAAAATCAGCCCCAGGCGGATGAGCCTTGTGCGGACGGCTCCCACGGTGCGCCCATGACGGCGGGCCAGCTCTGCAAGCTCCAGCCCGTTGAGATAGCCCTCCCGCAGGGCGCGCTCCTCCTCCCTGCTCCATGCCATGGAACGGGCCGGCGCGGCGGACGCGACCTTCACCGGGCTATGATCCGGGTGAGCGGCGGCATAGACGGCAATCACCTTCAAAAAATCCCGCCCCCATTTGCCCACCTTGGCCGTGCCCATGCCATGCACTGAGAGCATGTCGTCCAGGCTTCGTGGCATTCGACGTACCATATCGGCCAGGGTTTTGTCATCGCAGATGATATAGGGCGGCACCCTCAAGCCCTGGGCCAGGCGCAGCCGGCAAGCCCGCAGCTGCTCGAACAGGTTGTCCGGGTCGGCGGCAGGGGCTTCCGTTGCCGTTTTCCGCACCGGGCGCACTGTCTGCACGGCTGCACGGCGGGAGGGTCGCCTGAGCTTCTCCGCTTCGCCATACTGCGCGCCGATGCAGTGGCTGCAGCCTTCGCATTTTTCCGGCGCGCCCTGCCCGAAGTATCGCAAAATATACCCCCGCAGACAATGGTCGCCGGTGCAGTAGTCAATCATGGCCTGCAGGCGGCGCATGTCCTGGCGGCGCACAGCCTCCTGCTCGTCGGCGGTCAGCTCGGGATTGGGCTCGGCATGCTCGATCATCCACCTCGCGGTGTAGATGTCCGACCCGCTGTACAGCAGCACGCACTCGGCGTCGGCCCCGTCTCGTCCGGCACGGCCCGCCTCCTGGTAGTACGCCTCCATGGAGCGGGGCATGTTGTAGTGAATCACAAAGCGCACGTTGGGCTTGTCGATGCCCATGCCGAAGGCGTTGGTCGCCACCATGACCTGCACCCGGTCGAACTGGAAGTCCTCCTGACTTCTGCGGCGCTCATCCTCGCTCAGCCCCGCATGATACCGCGCCGCAGAGAAGCCCGCCGCAATCAGCTTGTCGCAGACCTCCTCCACCGCCTTGCGGGTGGCGCAGTAAACAATGCCGCTGCTCTCCCGCTTGGTTCGCAAAATCGCCTTCAGCGCCGCCTCCCGTGAACGGGGATGCGCCACCTCCAGATACAGATTCGGCCGGTCAAAGCCGGTAGAAACCGTCGCGGGATTTTGCAGCCGCAAAAGGCGGATCACATCCTCCCGCACCCGTGCGGTGGCCGTGGCGGTAAACGCCCCCACCGGCGGCCGCACGGGCAGGGTATCCACGAAATCCGCAATCTTCAGGTAGTTTGGCCGGAAGTCCTGCCCCCACTGGGATACGCAGTGCGCCTCGTCCACCGCAATCAGGGACAGGGGCGTTTCCCGGGCAAAGCGGCGGAAGGAGGCGGTTTCCAGCCGCTCCGGAGCCACATAGATCATGCGGTACGCCCCCATGCGGGCCCGCTCCGTGGCCAGGTCCAGCTGACGCGGCGTGAGGGAGCTGTTCAGATAGGCGGCAGGTACCCCGGCGCTTTTCAGCGCGGCCACCTGATCCTTCATCAGGGAGATCAGGGGCGAGATCACCAGCGCCACGCCGGGGCGCATCAGCGCAGGCACCTGATAGCACAGGGACTTGCCTGCACCGGTGGGCATCACCCCCAGGCAGTCGCGGCCCGCCAGCAGCGCGTCCACCATGATCTCCTGCCCCGGGCGAAAGCCGTCATGGCCGAAGTAGTGCCTGAGCGTTTCCAGCTTGTCCATGCCCGTCCTCCCTCCTGTCCGCGGCGGTTCTTTTTTGTTCCGATGCGCGCATATGCTCGTGCATCGGAGGTGATTCCATGCAAAAGGCATCCTTCGCAAGGCAGTATGCCATGCTGCGGCCTGTGTCCGGCGCTGGCAGCGGCTTTGTCCGCATCGAGGACTTTCATGGCCGAAGCCGTCTGACCCTGCGCGCCTCCTGCCTGCCGGACGGAGGCGTTCGCGCGCTGCTGCTCTCCGGGGACACGCAGACCGGCGCGGTGCTGGATCTGGGGCTGCTCTCGCCCCTGTCCCGGGGGCAGGCCGGGCTGTGTCGTGAGCTGCCGGCAGCGCTTGGCGGTTACCACACCCTGACGCTCTGCGAGGACTGGCCAGGGATCACAGTACTGATGACCGCCGCCCTGCAGCCCTCCACCTGCACCCTGTGGCAGGTGCAGGAGTCAGTGCGGCGCTATCTTTCCGTCCCGGCCAGACCCGAAGGCACGCCCCTGTCCGAGACGCCCGTCCGTATACTTCCAATGCTCGGCCTGCAGCCTCTGCAATGGCCCGAAGGTACTGCGGAGCTTCGCGCCTATTTCGACACGCTGCCGCCCTCCGCGCCCTTTGACGAGCCCGGCTGGCGGTTCGTCCGGGTGCCTCTGGAGAGCGGTGGACCCGCGCCCTTCTGCGAGGTGGGTGTGCGCGTTCATGGCCGCCGCGTCGTGGAGGCCGCCTACGCCCTGCCCGGCCAGCCTGATCGTCCCCTGCCCCGCCCCCTGGAGGGCTACCGCTGGGAGTCAGGCCGTCACGGCCAGGGCTACTGGGTGCTGCGTCAGGCACTGTAATGCGCTTCGGCCCTGCTTCATCAAGGGAAGCAGGGCCGCATGGCGCGTCAGAAATTACGGGACATATCGTATTTGCTGTAAAACTCCTTGCGGAAGTCCAGGAAGCGATCCTCCGCGATGGCCTGACGGATCTGCTCCATCAGATGCAGAAGGAACCGCAGGTTGTGGATGGAGGCCAGCCGCCCGCCGGTGATTTCCCCTGCCTTGAGCAGGTGGCGCACATAGGCGCGGCTGAAGTTTTTGCAGGCGTAGCAGTCGCATTCCTCGTCGATGGGGCCGAAGTCGTGGGCATACTGCGCATTCTTGATGACCACGCGGCCCCGGCTGGTCATAACGGTGCCGTTGCGGGCCACGCGGGTGGCCAGCACGCAGTCGAACATGTCCACACCCCGCAGCACGCCTTCCACCAGGCAGTCCGCCGAACCCACGCCCATCAGGTACCGGGGCTTGTTCACGGGCATATGAGGCGCGAGTTCCTCCAGCAGCTCGTACATCATGGGCTTGGGCTCGCCCACGCTCAGTCCGCCGATGCCGTAGCCCACAAAGTCCATATCCGCCAGGGTCTTGGCGCTCTCAATGCGCAGATCCTTGTAAAACGCGCCCTGCACGATGCCGAACAGCGCCTGATCCTCCCTTGTGTGGTGGGCCTTGCAGCGCTGGGCCCAGCGGTGGGTGCGCTCCATGTTGACCCTGGCGGTGTCATAGTCGCAGGGGTAGGGCGAGCACACGTCAAAGGCCATGGCAATGTCCGCGCCCAGGGCCTGCTGGATGTCCATGCTCTCCTCGGGGCCGATGAAGTGCCGGCTGCCGTCCAGATGACTCTGGAATGTCACGCCCTCCTCCCTGATGGTGCGGATGCCCGCAAGAGAAAACACCTGGAACCCGCCGCTGTCGGTGAGGATGGGCTTGTTCCAGCTCATGAATTTGTGCAGCCCGCCGGCCTCCTCAATCAATTTCTCGCCGGGGCGCAGATGCAGGTGGTAGGTGTTGGACAGGAGGATCTGCGTGCCGATTTCCTCCATCTCCCGGGGGGTCATGGCCTTCACGCAGGCCGCGGTGCCCACCGGCATGTAGATGGGCGTTTCGATATCCCCATGGGGGGTGTGCAATACGCCCAGCCTCGCGCCGGACTGCTTGCACACATGCTTGAGTTCATACGAAAACTGGCTCATGAATGCTCCTTATTTGATGGATTGAGGCTCCTGCGCCCCGCTGTTCCCGCCGCCCATGTCCAACAGATCGGCATATACCGACCACACCGAGCCATAGGGCACGTCGTAGAAGGTCATCACCTCATGGGTGGTGGGATGCTCGAAGGTCAGCTTGTAGCCCCACAGGGCAATCTGCTGACCGGGGATTCCCGTGCCGTAGCGGTTGTCGCCCCACAGCGGCGCGCCCGCATGGCTCATCTGTACTCGAATCTGATGGTTTCGCCCGGTTTCCAGGCGGATGGCGCACAAAGCGGTACCCTGACGGCGGGCAATGCAGCTGCCGTGCAGCACGGCCTCCTGCGCGCCGCGAACCTCCGCCTCGCAGACGGTGACGCGGTTGAGCCGCTCGTCCTTGATGAGATAGTCGATCAGGGTGAAGGAGTCCTTCACCTCGCCGGTGACCACACACAGATACTCCCGTCCCATGGCGTGCTCCTGCATCTGGGCGGAGAGTCGCGCGGCGGCCTTGCTGGTGCGGGCAAACACCATCAGCCCGCCCACAGGCCTGTCCAGCCGGTGGACAAGCCCCAGATAGACCCGTCCGGGCTTGTTGTAGCGAACCTTGATATCCTCCTTGAGCAGGGTGAGGATGTCGGTGTCGCCGGTGCGGTCGGCCTGGGAGAGCATGTTCGGGGGCTTCACGGCCACCAGCACATGGTTATCTTCATAGACAATCTTAGGCATGGAACCACCTTCCGCTGGCGCCGCAGGGCAATACGCCCCCGGCGGTCACCGGCAGGCACAGCTCCTGACTGTCCACCTGCCCGCCATGGCGGCCGACCACGCAGCGCTCCAGCATGTTGCTCAGCACGCTGGCCTGAAAGCCCGTGGTGTAGCTGTTGATGAGGAAAAACAGCGGCGCGTCGCTCAGCGCCTGAGCACAGGTGTTCACCAGGCCGTACAGCTCGTTTTCCAGCTTCCACACCTCGCCCGAGGGCCCCCGGCCATAGCTGGGAGGATCCATCAGGATGCCGTCATAGCGGTTGCCCCGGCGGATTTCCCGCTGCACAAAGCGCAGGGCGTCCTCCACAATCCAGCGGCAGCTCGTCTCCGGCAGGCCGGACAGCTCACGGTTTTCCTTGGCCCACTGCACCATGCCCTTGGCCGCATCCACATGGGTCACATGGGCCCCGGCCGCCGCGCAGGCCACCGTAGCCGCCCCCGTATAGCCAAATAGATTCAGCACCCGCACATCCTTGCGGCCGCTTTGCCGGATCAGCCGGCTCATCCACACCCAGTTGGCTGCCTGCTCCGGGAACAGTCCCGTGTGCTTGAACCCCGTGGGCCGCACATAAAACGACCAATCCCCGTGACAGATTGTCCACCGCTCAGGCAGGCGAGTGAAGAACTCCCATTCCCCGCCGCCCCGCTCGGAGCGGTGATACCAGGCCTGGGCCTTCTCCCACAATTCGGGCCGGGCCTTGGGCCAGATGGTCTGCGGATCGGGCCGGCGCAGCATCACATCGCCCCAGCGCTCCAGCTTTTCCCCGTCGCCGGTGTCCAGCACCTCGTAGTCCTTCCAGGTATCGGCTAAAAACATGGCGTTGCTCCTTACAGTCTTTCCAGAATATCGTCGTGCATGGCGATCATCCTGTCCACAAGCTCCTGGCAGTACAGCCGGTCCAGCCCTGCCAAAGCCGGATCGATTTCGATGCACTCCCGCAGGGCCGTGCGGTCGCCGGCAGCGGCCCGGGCCGCCAGACGATTTGTCTCGTCGATTTCGCCGCAGATTTCCACAAGCGGCGCAGGCAGCTGCCACCCGTGGGGGCGGATTTGACCATTCTCCAGGGTCAGGCGTGATTCTATGATAGCATGTTTCGCCAGTTGTGGCAACTCCCCGCCGTTCACGCGGGTCACGGCCTCCATGTCCAGGTCGTCGCCGCGCACAAGCGCGAGAGCCAGCCGCATGGGCCGGATGGGCGGCGCCTTTGACAGCAGCACCAGCTGGGCTATCATTCCCTCCTGGCTGGAGGCGCCCTTGTCCCCCACGGCGTTCATGTGGAGGATGCGCTCCTTGCGCGCCTCGATGCTTTCGCCAAAAACAGGCTCCTCCTCGGGGATGTAATCCTCTTCGGCCGGCAGAAGCTCCGCATGGTCGGTCACATCACCCACAGGAATGGCCTCGTACCAGTCCAGCCAGCGCTGGGCCAGACGGCCGAACTCTCCCTGGGCAGTCAGGTCGGTCAAGGCCGGAAGCAGGTTTTCCCCGCCACAGCGTGCCGAAAGCAGAAACGCAAAGCCCGGCAGTCCGGCCATCACCGCCTGCACCTCGGTAAATTTCTTCCCAATCTTCTTGCACAGACTGTCCAGGCCGTTGGCTCCGCGCAGGGGCGTGCGGCCCAGCCCGTAGCAGCGGAAGCCCTCGCCCTCAAACATGGCGGTGGTGCGGGCCACCGGCTGCCCCAGGTTGATCACCAGCGCCCCGGGACAATGCTCCCGCATGTCCTCACACAGGTCCAGCACACTCTCGCCTTGGCGCAGGGTGTGCATCAGCCCGCCAATGCCGCCGTTGACCCGCGCCTGCTCGGTCAGACCGGGATCATCCTCCGTGGTGCCGGAGAGCGCCTCCCTGTCCTGGCGAAAGCGGCTGGCAGCCATCACATCCCCTGCATACATCACGCAGTCCGCATCGCGGAGCGCCTCAGCGCGGTTTCCCGTGGCATGGAATTCCCCCGGCAGTCCGCTTTTGATAAAAATGGCCCGGGCATAGCGCTCCAGCACATCCTGCATGGCGGCGTTCTTTTCCTCCACATACACTTCGGCCCCCTGCCGCCCGGCAAAGAGCAGGTCGGCCAGCAGGCCGGGGAGCAGCGCGGGTATATCCTGACCGATCAGCGCAAATTTCATGGTTCCTCCAAAGATGCGCAGAGGAGGCTCCGCATGAGGGAACCTCCTCCGCCGTCAGATATTGTTTAGTTGTGCCTGCGGATGGCGATGACGGCCTTCTGGCCGTTCACGTCCCACTCCCTGGCAATGAAGGTGTCGTCGGCAGGGCCTGCCGCAAGGCTCAGGGCCAGCACGCCGCGCATAATCATGTCGCGTCCGTTGTCGATGGCATGGGCCAGGGTTTCGCCGCAATCCACCATCAGGTCGATGCGGTCGGTCACCTCAAAGCCGCTTTCCTTGCGCATGGTCTGCACCTTGCTGATCACCTCGCGGGCATAGCCCTCGTCAATCAGCTCGGGGGTGAGGTTGGTGTCCAGCACCACGGTCACGCCCTTATCCTCCACGGCGGTGAAGCCGCTCTTCTGGGCGGGCTCGGTAAGCACATCGTCCTTTCCCAGCACCACGGTGGTGCCTTCCAGCTCGAAGGACACCTGCTCGCCCCGCTCAAAGGCATCCACCACGTCGTTGCCGTCCATCTGGGACAGATGCTGGCCGATCTTGCCCAGGAGCTTTCCGTACCGCGGGCCAAGGGTGCGCATCTGCGGCTTGAGCTTGTAGGTGGTGAAGTCCCGGGCCGACTCGGTAAAGACGACCTCCTTCACGTTCAGTTCATCCTCACACAGGGCCTGGTAGGCCTCGGTGAAGCTCGCGCCCTTGACATACAGCCGGGCAGCGGGCTGGCGAACCTTCATGTTGGCGGCGTTGCGGCAGGAGCGGCCCAGCTGCACCACCTCCAGCAGCGCTTCCATCTGCTGCTCCATGTCGGGATCAATAGCGGAAGCGTCGCTTGAGGGGAAGTCACACAGATGCACGGACTCCGGCGCGCCGGGCACGTTGTTCACCACCAGGTTCTGGTAGATTTCCTCGGCCATGAAGGGCACAAATGGTGCGATGAGCTTGCTCAGGGTCACCAGTACATGGTACAGCGTGGCAAAGGCTGCTTCCTTGTCGCCGGCCATTCCCTTGCCCCAGAAGCGCTCGCGGCCGCGGCGGACATACCAGTTGGACAGCTCATCCACAAAGTCCTGAATCGCGCCGGCAGGCTCGGTCACGCGGTAGTTGGCCAGGTCGTCGTCCACTCGGGCGATGAGGGTGTTCAGCCGGGAGAGAATCCACCTGTCCATCAGGCTCAGCTGCACCCGGTCGAGGGGATGCTCCGCAGGCTCAAAGCCGTCGATCTGCGCATACATGGCAAAGAAGGCATACACGTTTTGCAGCGTGGCCAGGAACTTGCGCTGCCCCTCCCGCACGGCCTCTTCAGAGAAGCGCTTGGGCAGCCAGGGGGCGGAGGTGGTGTAGAAGTACCACCGCAGGGAATCCGCGCCGAACTTGTCCAGCATTTCAAAGGGATCCACCACGTTGCCGATGTGCTTGGACATTTTGCGGCCCTCGGCGTCCTGCACATGACCCATCACAATGCAGTTTTCAAAGGGAGCCTTGTCAAACAGCAGGGTGGAAATGGCTTCAAGCGTGTAGAACCAGCCGCGGGTCTGGTCGATGGCCTCGGAGATGAAGTCGGCGGGGAAGTTCTTCTCGAACATCTCCTTGTTCTCAAAGGGATAGTGCCACTGGGCAAAGGGCATGGAGCCGGAATCGTACCAGCAGTCGATGACGTCCTTGACGCGGTGCATTTCACCGCCGCACTTGTCGCAGCGGATAGTCACCTCGTCGATAAAGGGACGGTGCAGCTCGATGTTCTCGCCGGGGTCATGCACGGCCTTCTCCCGCAATTCGGCCTTGGAGCCGATCACATGGATGTGCCCGCACTCGCAGGTCCACACAGGCAGCGGCGTGCCCCAGTAGCGCTCGCGGGACAGGCCCCAGTCATGCACGTTTTCCAGCCAGGTGCCCATGCGGCCTTCCTTGATGTTGTCGGGCATCCAGTTGATGGTGCGGTTGTTGCGCACCAGCTGGTCGCGCACCTCAGTCATCTTGATGTACCAGGTGGGGCGGGGATAGTACAGAAGCGGCCTGTCGCAGCGCCAGCAGAAGGGATAATCATGGGCAAAGGGAACCGCCGCAAACAGCAGATCCCGCTCCTTCAGGTCGGCCAGCACCAGCTTGTCCGCATCCTTGACGAACACGCC
>CAMDVP010000086.1 GCA_945877525.1 uncultured Clostridia bacterium
AGTCTGTTAGATTATCAGATTAGTTACACCATACAACCTCTTCATCCGATACAATTTCTCCATCCGGCGCATTATCCATACCCCTTCTTCCGGAGGGGGCGAAGGTTTTCAAAGGGCGACGCCTCGCCAGTGGCAAGTCCGCCGAAGGCGGAAGTCGAAAGCAGAGCGACAATGACCGCAAAGCCCTTTGGGGAGAGAGGCTTTCGTCGCCAGTGGCGACAATGAGAAAGCCGAACGAGTCAGCCGAAACGAGCGGCCTTTGGACGCGACGATTGAGGTTGCGGACGCGCCCGCAGGCGCGAAACCCCGCCCATCGGAGCAACCGCCCCACGCCAGAGAACCCGTCGATGACGCATGCTGAATATGGTGGCGCTTTAACGCCCCTCCCATGCCCTGCGTGTCGCCCCCGCGAGGCGTAATTAGCGCGGCGCCCCTGCAATGCGCACGCAAGGTATTAGGATACGAGGGGTCCGGGGCGGCCACCCCCTCATGCACAGATTGGCCGCCCCGGTGGGCTTTTGGTACTTTTCGCCCAGTCGAAAAGTACATGCCGGGATCGCCTTCACCCAGCAAGAACACCTGCCGGTGAGCGGTATCCTATGCTGTTCTGTCCATATAATCTCTACGCTGTATGTATCAGAGGGTTTCGCCTCTGCAGAGGCGACCAAAGGGGTTTGCGGTCGCCCTTTGGAAACCTTCGCAGCCTTCCCCTTGATAAGTTTGGGATAAGCATAGGCTTCCTTTGATGCGCTTGGAATACGCACCGGAATCCCTTGATGCATTTGGAATAAGCAAAAGAATCCTTTGATGCGTTCGGGACAAGCACTGGAATCCCTTGATGCGTTTGGATTTAGCATCGTATCAATCGCCCCAAAGGTTCCCCGGCAAAAAAATCATGCCGGGGGGGGGCACCTCGCAAGCCACCATAACGCATAGCGCCGGAGGGATCCTTCCCCCTCCGGCGCATCGCCTTACTGATGCTTTTCGATGTAGGCGACCACATCGCCCACCGTCTTGAGCTTCATGATCTGGTCGTCCTCCACCATGATGCCGTACTTGTCCTCCAGGTCCATAATCATCACCATTACGTTGGCCGAATCCGCCTTCAGATCCTCAATCAGACGGGACTCAGGGGTAATGGATGCCTCGTCCACCTTCAGCTGCTTGGCAATCATGCTCTTGACCGTATCAAAAATCATCGTTGTTTCCTCCTTGTCATATGCGAAATTTCTATTGCAACACCCGGCTCGACCGGGCCATTGCCCCTGTTATGCCCGGGCCATGCCCTTTTCGATAATCTCCACCACATGGCCGTCGATCATCTTCACGCACTGCCCGATAGCGCAGGAGAAAGCGTGCGCGTTGCTGGAGCCGTGGGCCTTCACCACCGCGCCCTGCACACCCAGCAGCGGCGCGCCGCCCACCTCAGTGTAGTCCATGGCCTTCTTCACCCGCTTGAAGGCAGGCTTGGAAATCAGCGCGCCGATTTTGCTGCGGGTGTCGGCCATCAGTTCCTTCTTGATCATGCCCATCAGCGTGCCGGACACGCCCTCCATGAACTTCAGGATCAGGTTGCCGCTGAAGCCGTCGCACACCAGCACATCCGCCTGGTCGCCGGTAATGTCCCGCGCCTCCACATTGCCGATGAAATGATAGCCCGACTGCTCCATCATCGGATAGACCGCCTTTACCAGCGCGTTGCCCTTCTCGGATTCCGCGCCGATGTTGATCAGGCCCACCCGGGGCTGCTCCAGGCCCATCACGCCTTTCATGTACGCATCGCCCATCACGCCGAACTGCTGCAAATATTCCGGCTTGCAGTCCACGTTCGCGCCACAGTCAATTAGCAGGAAGTACCCCTTACCGTTGGGCAGAAACGGGGCCAGCGCCGGGCGCTCCACGCCCTCGATCCGCCCCAGGCGGAACATGCCCCCCGCCAGCACCGCGCCGGTCGAGCCTGCCGACACAAAGCCGTCCGCCTGCTTTTCCTTCAGCTGCAGCATGCCCTGCACCGTGGCGGAGTTCTTTTTCGTGCGCACGCCCATCACAGGGCTCTCGTGGTTGGTGATCACCTCAGGCGCGTCCAGCAGGGTAATGCGTCCGCGCACATCGTCGCATCCCTTCAGCAAAGGCTCCACCTGCTTCAGGTCGCCCGCCAGGGTAATTTCAATATTCGGATAGCGGCGCAGCGCCTCCACCGCGCCCTCCACCGGCGCCTGCGGAGCGAAATCCCCGCCCATGGCATCCACAAAGATCCGCATGGTCATTCCTCCTCGGTTAGTCCCAACGAAGCTATTTTACCAAATTCCCCGCCGGATTGCAAGCCTGCCCCAGGCGCAGAAGCCCCCTTCCGGCCCGATTTCCATCCCATTTTGATATTGTGAAAAAAATATCGTTAAATTTTCGTCAAAATGCTTGACAAGCCGCTCCAACTTTGTTAAAATGTTGTCGATCCAAAGGGAATTCTCCCGCGGATTTCCGGAAGCGTCACCCGATACCCAATGAATAAGGAGAGAGCGACATGGCAAAGCAGTACCCCGTCGTGGACAGCGTGGAGAGCTTTGAGAAAGCCCTGGCCCAGGTGCGCAAGGCCCAGCAGCAGTTTGCGGCCTATACCCAGGAGCAGGTGGACCGTATCTTCCAGGCCGCGGCCATCGCCGCCAACAAGGCCCGCATTCCTCTTGCCAAAATGGCCGTGGAGGAAACCGGCATGGGCGTGGTGGAGGACAAGGTCATCAAGAACCACTTCGCCGCCGAATATATCTACAATGCCTACCGCCACACCAGAACCTGCGGCGTAATCGAGAAGGACGACAGCTTCGGCGTGGAGAAGATTGCCGAGCCCATCGGCGTGGTGGCCGCCGTTATTCCCACCACAAACCCCACCTCCACCGCCATCTTCAAGTGCCTTCTGTGCCTCAAGACCCGCAACGGCATCATCATCAGCCCCCATCCCCGGGCCAAGGGCTGCACCATCGCCGCCGCCAGGGTGATTCTGGAGGCCGCCGTGGCCGCCGGCGCGCCCGAGGGCATCATTGCCTGGGTGGACGTGCCCAGCCTGGAACTGACCAACATGGCCATGAAGGAAGCCGATATCATCCTGGCCACCGGCGGCCCCGGCATGGTGAAGGCTGCTTATTCCTCCGGAAAGCCCGCCCTGGGCGTGGGCGCTGGCAATACTCCCGCCATCATCGACGACAGCGCCGACGTGCTCCTGGCGGTCAACTCCATCATCCATTCCAAGACCTTCGATAACGGCATGATCTGCGCCTCCGAGCAGTCCACCATTGTGCTGGACGGCGTGTATGACCGGGTGAAGGCCGAGTTTGCGGCCCGGGGCTGCCACTTCCTCAGGAAGGACGAGCTGAACAAGGTGCGCAAGACCATCCTGATCAACGGCGCGCTCAACGCGAAGATCGTCGGTCAAAAGGCCGCGACCATCGCCCGTCTGGCCGGGGTCGAGGTGCCCGAGGACACCAAGATTCTTATTGGCGAGGTGGAGAGCGTCGACCTGAGCGAGGAATTCGCCCACGAAAAGCTGTCCCCCGTGCTGGCCATGTACCGCGCCAGGGATATCGACGATGCCTTTGACAAGGCAGCCCAGCTGATTGCCGACGGCGGCTACGGCCACACCTCCTCCATCTACCTCAACGCCACCACCCGGCAGGATCTGGTGGAGCGTTTCGCTGCGCGCATGAAGACCTGCCGCATTCTGGTCAACACCCCCTCCTCCCAGGGCGGCATCGGCGACCTGTACAACTTCAAGCTCACCCCCTCCCTCACCCTGGGTTGCGGCTCCTGGGGCGGCAACTCCGTTTCGGAAAACGTGGGCGTGAAGCATCTGCTCAACATCAAGACCGTTGCTCAGAGGAGGGAGAACATGCTCTGGTTCCGCGCTCCCCAGAAGGTTTACCTGAAGAAGGGCTGCCTGCCCGTGGCCCTGGACGAACTCAAGAACGCCATGGGCAAGAAGAAGTGCTTTATCGTCACCGACTCCTTCCTGTACCACAACGGCTACACCAAGGTTATCACCGACAAGCTGGACGAAATGGGCATTCAGCACGCCTGCTTCTTCGATGTGGCTCCTGATCCCACCCTGGCCTGCGCCAAGGAAGGCACCAAGGCCATGAACGCCTTCCAGCCGGACTGCATCATTGCCCTGGGCGGCGGCTCCGCCATGGACGCGGGCAAGATCATGTGGGTGATGTACGAGCACCCCGAGGTGGACTTCCTCGACATGGCCATGCGCTTCTGCGACATCCGTAAGCGCGTGTACACCTTCCCGAAGATGGGTGAAAAGGCGTACTTCATCGCCGTGCCCACCTCCGCCGGCACCGGCAGCGAGGTAACCCCCTTTGCCGTCATCACCGACGAGACCACCGGCACCAAGTATCCCCTTGCCGACTACGAGCTGATGCCCAACATGGCCATTGTGGATGCCGACCTGATGATGAACGCGCCCAGGGGCCTGACCAGCGCCTCGGGCATCGACGCGCTGACCCATGCCCTGGAGGCCTATGCCTCCATGCTGGCCACCGACTTCACCGACGGCCTGGCGCTGAAGGCCTCCCGAATGATCTTCGACTATCTGCCCCGCTGCTACACCGACGGCTCCCACGACCCCGAAGCCCGCGAGAAGATGGCCAACGCCGCCACCATGGCCGGCATGGCCTTCGCCAACGCCTTCCTGGGCGTGTGCCATTCCATGGCCCACAAGCTGGGCGCCTTCCACCACCTGCCCCACGGCGTGGCCAACGCCCTGCTTATTGAGGAGGTCATCCGCTTCAACAGCAGTGAAACGCCCCGCAAGATGGGAACCTTCCCCCAGTACGCCTATCCCCACACCCTGCGCCGCTATGCCGAGGTGGCCGAGTTCCTCCGCCTTCCCGGCACAACCGACCAGGAGAAGGTGGACAGCCTCATCGCCGCCATCCGCGAATTGAAGCGTCAGGTGAGCATCAAGGATTCCATCCGTGAGTACGGCATTGACGAGCAGGCCTTCCTTGCCTCCCTGGACGACATGGTGGAGCAGGCCTTCGACGACCAGTGCACCGGCGCGAATCCCCGCTATCCGCTCATGAGCGAAATCAAGGAAATGTATCTGAACGCCTACTATGGCAGGTAAAGCGGCGCAGGAATGCGCCCCGCCCGTGTCGAAGCATCCCCCGCAGGGATGAAACATGATATGCTCTTGAATAAGGAGGTTACCTCATGAATCTGAACAAGATCATTGCCGTTCGCACCGACAAGACGGTCTACCGCGACGGCAGCCTGGCCATCAAGGTGTTCAACGAGGGCTATGCCAAGGCCGACATCCTCAACGAGGCGCTGAACACCGCCCGCGTGGAGGAAACCGGGCTGAACATTCCCCGCCTGGAGGCCGTGACCAAGGCAGACGGCAAGTGGGCCATCGTCACTGACTATGTAGAGGGCAAAACCCTGCAGCAGCTGATGGACGAGCACCCCGAAAAATTCGATGAATATCTGAACCGCTTTGTGGACATTCAGCTGGAGATTCACAGCCACACCTGCCCCATGCTGAACTCCCTCAAGGAGAAGATGAACCGCAAGATCAGCCAGTCCGCCCTGGACGCCACCGCCCGGTACGAGCTGCACACCCGCCTGGAGTCCATGCCCCGGCACAACAAGGTGTGCCACGGCGACTTCAACCCCTCCAACGTCATCATCACCCCCGAGGACAAGGCGTACATCCTGGACTGGTCCCACGCCACCCAGGGCAACGCCTCCGCCGACGCAGCCCGCACCTACCTGCTGTTCTGGCTGGACGGCAACATCGAGGGCGCGGAGAAATACCTGAACCTGTTCTGCAAGAAGAGCGATACCGCCAAGCAGTATGTGCAGAAGTGGATTCCCATTGTAGCAGCCTCCCAGTCGGTGAAGGGCAAGCCCGAGGAGAAGGAGTTCCTCATGCGCTGGGCCGACGTGGTGGAATACGAGTAACTGCAAAGGAGAAAGAGCATGAAAGTGACCATTTGCATCGGTTCCTTCTGCCATGTGAAGGGCGCGCCCGCGGTGATCGCCGTGCTGCAGCGCCTTGTGGCTGAAAACACTGTGAAGGTCCGGGTAGAGCTGGCCGGCGAGTTCTGCATGGGCCAGTGCCAGAGCGGCCACACCGAGGGCGTGAACATCGCCATCGGCGAGGAAATTTATGACGTAAGTCCTGCGGGAGTGGAAGCGTTCTTCCAAAAGGAAATTCTTCCGAAGGTTTCATAACAGAAAAGAACCGCCCGGATGTGCTGCACGTCCGGGCGGTTTTTTTGCAGAAAAGGGTATAAAAAAAACGATCCGCGAGCGGATCGTTTTCTGCGCACCTCCGATGGGATTCGAACCCATGTTTCAGCCTTGAGAGGGCCGCGTCCTAGGCCTCTAGACAACGGAGGCATGTGCGCTGGGGAACTAGGATTCGAACCTAGACAATACGAGTCAGAGTCGCAGGTGCTGCCGTTACACCATTCCCCATCGGCATCAGCTGTTTTTCAACTGCGAGTGCTATTATAGCAAAAAGCGCCGCCCGTGTCAACCCTCTTTCCAAAAAAGTTTTGACTTCTCCAAATTCCGGCACTTCTCCCGGTTTTTCCCCGTTTTGCATCCGCAGGGCTTGCCTGCGGGACGAAAAAGTGCTATGCTCCTGTGCAGCGCATCAGTTGAAAGGAAGTACCGCCCATGCCTGTTCAGCGCCGTTCTATTGGCTATGCCATTCTGGCCGCCGCGCTCTATGCGCTGAGCGCCCCCCTGTCCAAGCAGCTGCTGGCGTCCGTTTCCGCCACCATGATGGCCGCGCTGCTGTACCTGGGCGCCGGGCTGGGCATGTGCGCAGTGCGCCTGGGGCAGCGGGTGTTGAAGACACCGCGCCACGAGCAGCCCCTCTCCCGGGCCGACCTTCCCTATGTGGCGGGCATGGTGGCGCTGGATATTGCCGCGCCGATTTTCCTCATGCTGGGGCTAAGCCGCACCACCGCGGCCAATGCCTCGCTGCTGAACAATTTCGAAATCGTCGCCACCTCCATCATCGCCCTGTTCATCTTTGGCGAGGCCATTTCCCGGCGGCTGTGGGCGGCCATCGGGCTGATTACCCTGGCCAGCATCCTGCTTTCCGTGGAAGGCACGGAAAGCCTGTCCTTTTCCCCCGGCTCGCTGCTGGTGCTGCTGGCATGCGTGTGCTGGGGCTTTGAGAACAACTGCACCCGCCGCCTGTCTGAGAAGGATCCGTTGGAGATCGTCACGGTGAAGGGCTTCGGCTCCGGTCTGGGCGCGCTGGGCATTGCCCTGGCCACAGGCAGCGCGATACCCGGCATATGGCAGATTGTCTCAGCACTGCTGCTGGGCTTTGTGGCGTACGGGCTGAGCATCCTGTTCTACGTCCGTGCCCAGCGCGATCTGGGGGCCGCGCGAACCAGCGCGTATTATGCCCTGTCGCCCTTCATCGGCGTGGCGCTGTCCTTCCTGATTGATGGCGCAGTCCCCGCGCCGCTGTTCTTTGCGGCCCTGGCGGCCATGGCCGCGGGCGCGTACCTGGCCGCCAGGGAGTAACCCTGTCATACTGTTCTCGCTTAACAATTGCTTAGCCGAAGGCAGAGTTTTCGCGCCTGCGGGCGCGACCAAAGGGCTTTCCGATCGCCCTTTGGAAACCTTCGGGGCCCGTCCCTCTGCTGCTATTCTTTTTTTGCAGCACAGCGTCAAACGCGCACCGCTGTCAGCAGCCGTACGCCCGCCTGGGCCTTCATGGGCATCGTGGGATGCGCCGCGTTGTACGCCGCGAAGTACCGCCCGGTGATCTCCTTCTCGCCCATATCCCGGACTACACGCCATCCCGCGGCTTCCAGCAGCGCGGCCATTTCCTGCCGTGTCCAGGCGGACTGCATCCTTTCCCCCGCGGCGGCGGCCATGGCCTGCTTGCGACGGGTTTCGCCGCTTTCCTCCGGCTCGGGATAATCCATCACCCACCGGCTTCCCGGTTCGGTCATATCCGCCAGCTGGGCCGCCAGGCGCGCTACAGCCTCCCCCGGCAGGTAGTAGCTCAGCCCCATCATGCTGATAAAGCAGCGTTTTCCGGACTCAAGGGCCGGCTGCACCCACATCGGCCAATCATCCTGTGCCAGATCGGCCGCAACCAGCGTCAGCCCTGCGGGCAGGTTGCCCAGGCCCTCCAGCCGCGCCCGCTTGTCCGCGCTGGCCCCGGGAAGATCCACCTCCACCACCCGCAGGGGATGCCGCAGCGCCGTGGTATCCAGCCCTGCGCCGAGGATCAGGCACTGAGGATCCTTCATGTCGGCCAGCTCCTCCTCCGCAAAGGCCGCCCGGGACAGCGGCGCCGGGGCCAGCTGATGGGTGACCACCCATTCCAGCGCCTGCTCCGCGTTTCCCGCAAAACCCGGGCAGAACCACTGGATGCCCTGGGACATCGACTGCGCCACACCCTCGTATTCCTCCCGGGTAATCAGCAGCCCGGCCCACGGATCCCACAGCACCTCGCCGCCCTGCTGCGCGTGGTAAGCCCGTACAAAGGCGCACACCCGCGCCGTCATGCTCTGTTCATCCGCCATGCTTTCAACCTCCCTTTGTTTGTCGGCTATGCCGCCTATTCTCTTTACCACACCCGCGCAAGGAATACAAGACTTGACAAATTCGTTAAAATGTGTTATGATAGCATTAGAAAAGACCCCCGGAAACGCTTGATCTGCAAGCCTTTCCGGGGATTTTCATCTTTTTTTATCCCTCGTAACCGATGAGAACGCCGCCCTGCTCAGCGTAGTAGCTGCACAGGCCCCGGGTCAAACGCACGGAGACATCCGCCTCCGGGAAGCGGCTGAGAATCCCGTCCGTCAGTGCCTGGGCCGCCTCCGGATTTTCGCAATGGGCAATGCGAACCTTGCCCCCGGCATAGCCATGCTCCTCCATGACGCCGAGCAGCCCCTCCAGGGTGCGCTTTTCCCCGCGGCACTTGCGCACCGGCTGCAGGGTGCCTTCCTCGCTGGCAATGCCAACCAGGCGGATGTTCATCAGCCCCGCCAGCGCCGCCACCGCCGGACTGACGCGCCCGTTATTCACCAGACTGCGCATGCTCTGCAGGGAGAAAACCAGGTGGGTGCTTTTCCGGTAAAGGGCGATTTCCTCCGCCATTTCATCCAGCGTGCGCCCCTGCTCGTGCAGAAGGCGCAGTCGTTCCACCACCAGCTCCATCTCCGGCCCGGTGGACAGGGTATCGACCACCAGCACCCTGCGGCCGGGGTGCAGCCGCTCGTAGTCCTCCGCGGCAATCCTTGCTGCGTTGCAGGCGCCGGACAGTCCGCTGGTGATGGTTACGCACACCACCTCCTCCGCCTCGCCAAAGGCGGCCATCCAGTCTCCGGGGCCGGGGCAGGCTGTGGTGCTGCGGCCCTTGTTAGCAGCAAGAAAATCTATCATTTCCCGGACGTCCAGCGCCTCGTCATCCACAAAGGAGCGGCTGCCCGCGGTGATGATCAGGGGCACCGAGGACAGCTCCGCCCCATCCGCCGCCGACAGGTTTGCCGAGGAATCCGCCACAATCCTGAACGCCATGAAAAACGCCTCTTTACGTTTGTATTGTCTTGACACCGGTTTTTCAAAAACCGATATAACGGTATTGACTATATCAGCTTTTGAAAAACTTGTCAAGGCATATTTGTAAACCTGATTGACGATTTTCACCATTCGTTCTATAATGTTCTCGGAGCAAAGGAGCTGAAGGGCCATGGCCATTGACATTTCGATCTTCCGCATGCCCCGCTGGCGGGAAATCCCCGATGTAGGGCTGTATCTGGATCAGACCATCAAATACATCAACCGTCACCTGGCTCCCCTGGGCTGCATGGAGATTACCTCCTCCATGGTGAGCAATTATGTGAAGAAGGGCTACATCGCCAGCCCTGTGCACAAGCAGTATGACGCGGATCAGATTGCGCATCTGTTTTTCATCGCCATTGCCAAGAACGTATTGTCCATGGAGAACATCGCCCGCCTTTTCCGCATGCAGCAGGAGCACTACGACTCGCAGACCGCTTACGACTATTTTTGTGATGAATTGGAGGCTCTGCTGCGCTACATCTTCGGTGTGGACGAGGATCTGAGCCGCCTTGGCAGCGTGGGCAGCGAGCAGAAGGACATGCTCCGCAGCGTAATTGTGGCCGTGGCGAATATCATCTATCTGAGCGACCGTTTCAACGACCTGGCAGCCCGGGAGCAGGACGCGGCACCATCCCAGCCTCCTGCCGGGGCGTAAGCCGGGCAATTCAGCGCAATCAAAAAAGCACGGGCGGCAGTGCCCGCAGGAGGAAGCCATGAGATATCAGGGAATCATCTTCGATCTGGACGGAGTGATCTGCTCCACGGACGAATATCACTATCAGGCCTGGAAGGCGCTTTCGGACCGTCTGGGCATTCCCTTTGACAGGGAGCGCAACAACCTGCTTCGGGGCGTGAGCCGCATGGAGAGCCTTTCCATCATCCTGGAAAAGAGCGAAAAAACCTATACGGCGGAAGAAAAGGCTGCCTTCACTGACGAAAAGAACGAGCTGTACCGCAAGCTGCTTTGCCAGATGAGCACAGCCGACCTGTCCGCGGAAGTGCGCGCCACCCTGGAAGCGCTGCGCGGGCGGGGGTTGAAGCTGGCCATCGGTTCCTCCAGCAGGAATACGCCCTTCATTCTGGAGCGGATCGGCCTTGCGGATTTCTTCGACGCAGTGGCGGACGGCAACTGCATTACCCACTCCAAGCCCCATCCGGAGGTGTTCCTGAAGGCGGCGGATATGATCAGCCTTTCCCCAAGCCATTGCCTGGTGGTGGAGGACGCCCACGCCGGGGTGGAGGCCGCCTGTGCCGGAGGCTTTGACTGCGCTGCCATGGGCGACGCACGGGAGGACGCACGTGCCCGCTGGCATCTGAATACTTTTGCCGATCTGCTGACCATCGCGGAATAAGTCAACACCGGCCGCGCAGACACATTTGAACAGCACCCCATTTGTTAGACAGTATGGTATACTACTAACGAATGGGGTGTT
>CAMDVP010000087.1 GCA_945877525.1 uncultured Clostridia bacterium
ACCGGCTACAAGCTGGAGAAGACCGAGAGTCTGCCGCTGACGATCAGCGCGACCGCGGCAGAGAATGTCATCAAGGTGTACTACACGAAGCGCAGCGACCTAAGCTACACCGTCAACTACGTATGGGGCAACCAGCTGCTGGGCACCAAGCCAGTGGGCAACCAGACCTTCGAGGCCCAGTCGCCTGAGGAAGCCCCCATCGCCATCAATGGCTACACGCCTGTCTCGGACGAAAAGCAGACCATTAAGATTGGCGCGAACTCGGACGAAAACGTAATCACGTTCTACTATTATAAGAATGTGACGATCGTTGCAAACTCCGACACGAAGGTCTACAATGGACAGCTGTGGACAGTTGAAGGCTATACTTGCAAGGACGGCGATGTACAGGTTACCTTCGATTCTACCATCACTGCTACCGGCAGCGGCATCGATGCGGATAATTACCCTGTTGCCTTTGCCAAGGACTACACTGGTACGATTGATACGAGCAAGCTGTACCGTGTAGCCAGTCAGGAGGATGGTCTGCTGACGATCACTCCTGTGACGAATGAAGTGGTTGTCACGATTACCGAAAACTCCGGTGAATTCGTGTATGACACAACGGAGAAGGAAGTAAAGGGATACACGGTTAAGACAATCTCTGACCCGTTGTATAAGGACACATACTTTACTTTCAGCGGTAATGATTCGGTGAAGGGAACCTATGTCGGCACCTACGACATGGAGCTGAAGGCGGAAGACTTCGCCAACATCAGCAAGAACTTTGCGCTGGTTGTCTTTGTGATTGAAGACGGCACCCTGACCATCACCGGCGATCCTGTCATCCCGGAAAAGACCACGCCTGAGGCGGACGGCATCTACCAGCTGGGCGATTGGATCCCCTTCAACATCGCGGTGCAGAATGTGACCGATGGCAAACTCACCGACATCACCGTGTCTGATCCCACCGCACAGATCGTGGAGGGCGACGGTTATACGCTGGTGAACGGCGTGGCAGTCATTGCGAAGCTGGATAGCGGCGCGACGGTCAATGTGAATGCTCGGCACCAGGTGACGGAAACTGACATTCTCAATGGTACCTACGGCAACACGGCTACCATCACTGTGGATGACAAGAAGTTCTATGCCAGCGCTCAGACGGTTCAGATTGACAAGCCCGACGGCAAGCTGACCGTGACCAAGGAAACGACCAGCACGCCTGCCAACGGCAGCACCTACGCACTGGGCGAGACGATTACCTATCAGATCACCGTGAAGAACGAGGGCAACGTGACCATCAGCGACATCGTTGTGACCGATGAACTGACCGGGGATAAATGGGAAATCGCGAGCCTGGAGCCCGGTGAAACCAGCAACGTGTACACCGCGGAGCATGTGGTAACCGAGGCCGACATCCTGAAGGGCGAGGTTGTGAACGTGGCGACGGCTATCGGCAAGACGCCTGAGGATGAGGAGCCCGAAGTGAAGCCCGGCAAAACGACGGATGAAACCGACAAGCCCGACGGCAGGCTGACCGTGACGAAGGAAGCGACCAGCACGCCTGCCAACGGCAGCTCCTACACACTGGGCGAGACGATCACCTATCAGATCACCGTGAAGAACGAGGGCAACGTGACCATCAGTGGCATTGTTGTGACCGATGAACTGACCGGGGATAAATGGGAAATCGCGAGCCTGGAGCCCGGTGAAACCAGCAACATGTACACCGCGGAGCATGTGGTGACTGAGGAAGACCTCCTGAATGGCGAGGCTGTGAACGTGGCAACTGCCATCGGCAAGACGCCTGAGGATGAGGATCCCGAGGTCAAGCCCGGCGAGGACAGGAAGCCCACCGAGGATACCGAATCCAGCATGACGGTGGATAAGACCCTGACCAATCTGCCCGCCAAGGGATACTTCACTCTGGGCGAGACGGCCGAATTTGACATCACCGTGACCAACACCGGCAACATGACCCTCACGAACGTGGTCGTGACCGATGAGCTGGCGGGTGCTGTGGTAACGCCCGGCAACGGCTACCACGCCAATGGCGCCGAGGCTGTCATTGATTCGCTTGAACCCGGTGCGGTGGTGATCATCAAGGCCACCTATACCGTGACGGAGAACGATCTGGGGCAGCAGCTGGTCAACCGTGTGACTGTGAAGGGCAAGGGCCCGGCTGATCCGAAGGATCCTGAGAAGAACCACGATCCCGAGGGTGTGACCGACGAGGAAGAGGTTCCCACCGATGAGGCGGTGACGCTGAGCGGCGCCAAGACCTGGATTGACGAGGACAACGCCCTGCAGACCCGTCCGGAATTCATCACCCTGCGTCTGATGGCCAATGGTGAGGAGTATACCGAAACCCAGGCCACGGAGGCAAGCAACTGGACCTACACCTTCACGAAGCTTCCCATGCATACGGCCCAGGGCGAGGAAATCGTCTACACCCTCACGGAGGATGCTGTGCCCGGCTATGAACCGGAATACGCCGAAAACAGCTACGATGTGACCAATATCCGGCAGAACTACACACTGACGATCTACTACTGGTACGATGCGGTCGGCGGCGCGGTTGCGGCGGATACGGTGACCAGAACCTTTGCCTATGGCGATGCGTACGTTTTCCTGTCTCCTGTGCTGGAAGGCTGCACGGCGGATATCACCCGTGTTTCGGGCATCATGGAAGGCGATGTGGAGTACAACGTGGTGTACACCCGTGAGGCTTTCGAGCTGACCATCAACTATGTCTTCCGCGGCGGCGCGATAGCTGCTCCCAGCTACACTGCCACTCTGCTCTTCGGCGATGCCTTCAATCAGGATTCTCCCGTGCTGGCAGGCTATGTGGCCAGCCAGAGGAACATTAGCGGTACCATGGCCGGACGTAACATGGTCTACACCGTGATTTATGTCCCGGGCGAAACCACCGTAGTCATCAATGAATACGGCGTGCCTCTGGGCATCGGCAATGTGGAAATGAATGTGGGCGACTGCTTCGAGTAAGCAGTAAACCGTACCCGGCACATGCAAAACGTGTGCCGGGTATGTCCGCACCCATCGACCGATTACCGAATCATGGAAAAAGGACCGGTACAGAAAGGAGTTCGCTACATGAAAAAAGCCCTTGCGTGCCTATTGACGCTGGTACTTCTGCTGGGCGTATGCCCGGCCATGGCGGAGGAACCCGAGGCGACATACAACCTTGAGGAACTGGTTGTGGGTTCTACCACAGCCATGTCAGGCAATTTTTTCACGGATCTGTGGGGAAGAAATACGGCGGATATGGACGTGCGCACCCTGCTGCACGGCTATGATCTGATCCACTGGGACAGCGATGTGGGCGCCTTCGGTATTGACAGTACCGTGGTCAGCGGCATCGTGGCCACCGAGGATGAGGCGGGCAACCGCACCTATACCCTGGCCATCTACGACGACCTGACCTACTCGGACGGAACCCCCGTTACGGCGGAGGATTATGCCTTTTCCCTGCTGTTTTCCATTGCTCCGGAGGTGGCGGAAATCGGCGGCTCGGTCAAGAGCATGGATCATATTCTGGGCATTGACGAGTATAAGAGCGGCGAGAGCAGCGTGCTGGCGGGCGTGCATCTCCCCGGCGGAAACCAGCTTTCCATCACCGTGAAGGCGGAATATCTGCCCTTCTTCTACGAGCTGGCGCTGGTGTCCATCACGCCGTATCCGATTCGGGTCATTGCGCCCGGCTGCGAAGTGGTTGATGACGGCGAGGGCATTTACCTCCGCAATACGGATCAGGCGGGAGCACCTGTCTTCACCGCGGAGCTTCTGCGCAAGACTGTGCTGGATCCTGCTACGGGCTATCTGACCCATCCTTCGGTGACCAGCGGCCCCTACAAGCTGGTGTCCTATGATGCGCAGAGCCAGACGGCCGAGTTTGAAATCAACGAATACTACAAGGGCAATGCCCGGGGTGAAAAGCCGCAGATCAAGCGCCTGATTTTCAAGCATGTCAGCAACGACGCGATGATTTCGGGCCTGCAAAGCGGCGAATACGGCCTGCTGAACAAATGCGTCAATGCCGAGGTGCTGGACAGCGGCCTGCAGCTGGTGGCCGAGGGCGGCGCGGGCGTGAGCAACTATGCCCGCACAGGCTTGAGCTTCATCAGCTTCAGCTGCGAGCGTCCTGCCACCGGCAGCGCCGCCGTGCGCCAGGCAATTGCCAGCTGCTTTGACAAGGACAGCTTCATTACCCAGTATGTGCGCAATTACGGCCTGCGGGTGGACGGCTACTATGGCATCGGGCAGTGGATGTACCGCTTGGTGGAAGGCACCGCCGAGCCCCCGGTGGAAGCGCCGGAGGAAGGCGCCGGCAAGCAGGCCCAGGCGGACTATGAGGAGCAGCTGGCCCAGTGGGAAGCGCTGAGCCTGGAGAACATGCAGCTCTACAGTCTTGACCTGGATGCGGCGCGGAAGCTGCTGACGGAGGATGGCTGGACGCTGAACAAGGCGGGCGAGGAATTTGACCCCGCGAAGGACAGCGTGCGCTGCAAAGAGATCGACGGCGTGCTGGTACCCCTGGAGCTGAGCCTGATCTATCCCGAAGGCAATGCTGTGGGCGAAACGCTGAGCACGGCCCTGGTGCAAAACCTGGCCCAGGTGGGTATCAGCCTGACGGTGGAAGCCAAGCCCTTTGAGGAACTGCTTCGCATCTACTACCGCCAGGACGAGCGCACCTGCGACATGATCTACCTGGCAAGCAACTTCACCACCGTGTTTGATCCCGCCCCTGCGTTTGATCCGAAAAACGCGGAGCAGGGCATGGATAACTGCACCGGCATCACCGACGAGAATCTGTACACCCTGGCGGTGGATATGCGCAAGACCGAACCTGGCGATGTGCTTGCCTACTGCCAGAAGTGGGCGGCCTTCCAGGAGGCCTGGGCGGAGGCTCTGCCTGCCATCCCCGTATACTCCAACGTGTACTTTGATTTCTACACGCCGGCCCTGCAAAATTACAACGCAGGCGCAAGCACCAGCTGGGCGGAGGCCATTGTCAGCGCCTATCTGAGCGAGCCGGAAACCCCTGAGCTTGCCGGCGAAGGCGGAGAGATCGTTTTCGAGTAATCAGCGCGAAAACCCAAAAGCGGCCTGTTCCCGCGCCCTGTTCAAGGGCATGGGTGCAGGCCCTTTTTCCTGAAATCGGGCGCACAAAAAGAGACTGTCCGCCCTGGAACAGTCCCTCATGGGTCATTCGCCGCACTTGCCAAGCGCGTCCTGCACATACCCTGCCAGAATATCCACAATCCTGGCGTTCATGCCGCCCCCGGCGACAATCACATCCGCCGAGGAAACGTAGTTCCGGATATATTTGTCATACATGGGCTTCACAGTGGTCAGGTACTGGTGGGAAATGCCGTCGATTTCCCGGGCGCGCTCCTTAATATCCCGCTGAATGCGGCGCAACAGGCAAATGTCAGGCTCCACGTTCATGTACAGCTTCAGGTACATCAGCTGGCACAGCCGCTCGTCGTGGAAGCTGTGGATGCCCTCCAGAATCAACACATCCCGGGGGTAAATCAGCTCCTCGGTGTCGGCGCGGCGGTGCAGGGCGTAGTCATACTGCTTGCGGGTGATGGGCTGCCCGTCCATGAGGGTTTTCACATCCTGCAAAAGCAGATCGTGGTCGAAAATGCCGGGCTCGTCGTAGTTCAGCTGGGTGCGCTGCTCAAAGGTCAGGTCGGGATGGTCGCGGTAGTATGCGTCCTGCTGCAATACAAAGCAGCGGTCGCCCAGCTTTTGATGAAGGCCCTCCGCCAGGGTGGACTTGCCGCTTCCGCTGGCGCCGCAGATACCGATGAACAGCATGATGCTTCCCTCCAGACACCCGGTATCCGCAGGGCCGGGTGACGCTGCGGTGGGTGAATTGCTCTATGGAAAAAGATACAGCACAAGGCCCGCCTTGTCAAGGGACGGCGGGGATCTATGCGGAAAAATGCGGAAATTCGCCGCATTTTCCCGAAACCTTCCAGTGACAAAACGAACATATGTATGGTATCATGCCTGCATCATGCTTCGGAGGTGAACGTGCGGTGAAGCAAACAAAGCCGCGCACAAAAGACAAGCGTCCGGTGCGCAGGCTGTGCCGGATTTGGACAGGAGTGCTGCTGATGGCGGTGGTAGGTGCGTCCTTCCTGACGGCGGGAAAGCAAGGGATGGCGGCGGAAGCGTCCGAGAGCGGACGGCAGGGTCGTGTGGTGATGTATGTATTTGACGAGGCGGGGCTGTCCCTCAGGGACGAGCATGCCGCGCTGGTGGATCAGCTGAATTACTCCTTCGCACTGCTGAAAAACGGTGAGGCGACGGGCAGCCACTGGCGGCAGATCCGCCAGGTGGAGAGCTACCTGCGCCGCCATCCTCATATAGATGGGGTGCTGAGCGTGGGCGGCTGGGGCGCGGAGGGCTTCTCCGACGCCTGCGCCACGGCGGATGGGCGGCAGCGCCTGTCGGACAGCATCCTCCATCTGATGGATGCCCATGGTTTTGTGGGCGTGGATATTGACTGGGAGTATCCCGGCTCCTCCGCCGCGGGTATCAAGAGCCGTCCGGAGGATGTGGACAACTGGTATGCCCTGCTGACGCTGCTGCGCCAGGGTTTGGATGCGCGACAGGCGGCAGAGGGCCGCCCGTATTATCTTTCCGTGGCGCTGGGCGGCGGCGAAGCGCAGCTGAGCAGTGTGGACGGCGCGCGGCTGAACGCGCTGGTGGATCAGGCGGTGCTGATGGCTTACGACCTGAGCGGCTTTGACAAGACCACCGGCCACCATGCGGGGCTGCACCCCGGGGAAGACAGGCCGGGCAGCGGCGCGCACATGGTGAAGGCGCTGGCGGCCTCCGGCTTGAGCCGGAGCAAGATGCTGCTTGGCTTCCCGGCCTACGGGCGGGTGTGGCGGCAGGTGTCCGGCGGGGGTAACGGCCTGCATCAGCAGGCGGCTACCTCCGGCAACAAGACCCTGAGCTTCCCGGAATTGCAGGCCCTCGAAAAGCAGGGCTACACGGCCTACTACGACGAGGCGGCATGCGCGGCCTGGTGGTTCGACGGGGTGAATTTTGTCAGCGGCGAGAGCGCCGATTCCGTGGCGGCGAAGGCGCGCTGGCTGCGGGAAAAGGGCCTGCAGGGCGCGGCAGTCTGGTGCTGGAATCAGGATCAGGAGGGCAGCCTCATGGCGATGCTGGATGCCGCGATGAGGTGACAGAAAGCCCTTGACTTTCCGCGGAAATTGGATTATACTTGACCCATCTTGACGGATGACGGGGAACATGTCCGCGGGAAAGCCGCGCCAAGAGAGTGTGAGCCATGGGCTGAAAGCTTGCATCGAGGGCGCCTGCGGGATACCATCCCCTGACGGAAGGCGGTCAGCGCCCGTTAGCGCGCCATGAGTGGTTTTGCAGCAAGCAGGGTGGAACCGCGGATGCGTGAAATAGCGTCCGTCCCAGCGTGGGACGGGCGCTTTTTGTTTCCATCCAAGGCCCGGCTTGCTTTGACAGCGAGAAGGAGGAACGGCGTATGAAAATCATCTACAACAACGGCACGGTGGCCGAATGCCCCGAGGAGGACGAGCTGCAGGTGATCCGCCACAGCGCGGCCCACATTCTGGCTCAGGCGGTGAAGAACCTGTATCCCCAGGCCCATTTCGCCTATGGCCCCGCCACGGAGAAGGGCTTCCACTACGACATCGACCTGGGCGACGTGAAGCTCAGTGAGGAGGATCTGCCCGCCATCGAGAAGGAAATGCAGGCCATTGTGAAAAAGAACCTGCCCATCAAGCCCTTCGCCCTGAGCCGGGACGAGGCAGTGAAGCTGATGCAGGAGCGCGGCGAAACCTACAAGGTGGAGCATATCGGTGATCTGCCCGAGGATGCGACCCTCACCTTCTACCAGCAGGGCGACTACATCGACATGTGCGTCGGCCCGCACCTGTGCTATACGAAAGCCCTCAAGGCATTCAAGCTGACGGCCCTCTCCGGCGCCTACTGGAAGAACGACAAGAACAACAAGATGCTCACCCGCATCAATGGCATTGCCTTCCGCAACCAGGACGAGCTGCAGGAGTACCTGAAGATGATGGAGGAGGCCGAGAAGCGCGACCACCGCAAGATCGGCAAGGAAATGGGTCTGTTCATGCTCTGCGAGGAGGGCCCGGGCTTCCCCTTCTTCCTGCCTAAAGGCATGGCGCTGAAGAACGCGCTGATCGATTACTGGCGCGACATCCACTACAAGGCGGACTATGTGGAGGTTTCCACGCCCCTGATCATGAACCGTCACCTGTGGGAGACCAGCGGCCACTGGGATCATTACAAGGACAACATGTATGCAACCCGCATTGACGATGAGGACTACTGCATCAAGCCCATGAACTGCCCCGGCGGCGTGATGGTGTACCGCAGCCAGCCCCACAGCTACCGCGACCTGCCCCTGCGGGTGGGTGAGCTGGGCCTGGTGCATCGGCATGAGCTCAAGGGCGCGCTCCACGGCCTGTTCCGCGTGCGCTGCTTTACCCAGGACGATGCGCACATCTTCATGACCCGCGAGCAGATTCCCGACGAAATTGCCGGCGTGGTGCACCTGATCAACCAGGTGTACAGCAAGTTTGGCTTCGAGTACTTTGTGGAGCTGTCCACCCGGCCGGAAAATTCGATGGGCTCTGACGAGGACTGGGAGGACGCCACCAACGGCCTCAAGACGGCCCTGGAAAAGCTGGGAATGCCCTACATCATCAACGAGGGCGACGGCGCGTTCTACGGCCCGAAGATTGACTTCCACCTCAAGGACTGCCTGGGACGCACCTGGCAGTGCGGCACCATTCAGCTGGACTTCCAGATGCCCCTGAACTTCCAGCTGGAGTATGTGGACGAGGACGGCTCCCGCAAGCGCCCCATCATGATTCACCGCGTATGCTTCGGCTCCATCGAGCGCTTCATCGGCATCCTTACCGAGCACTTTGCCGGCAAGTTCCCCACCTGGCTGGCTCCCACGCAGGTGAAGGTGCTGCCCGTGTCCGACAAGAGCATGGACTATGCCAAGCAGGTTTACGAGGCGCTCCGGGCGAAGAACATCCGCTGCGAGCTGGACAGCCGCAATGAGAAAATCGGCTACAAGATCCGCTATGCCCGGCAGGTGGATCGCGTGCCCTACATGCTGATCATTGGCGAGAAGGAAGTGGCCGAGGGTAATGTGTCCGTCCGCGACCGCGACACCGACCAGACCACCGTGATGAGCATGGACGAGTTTATTGCCAAGGTGACAAAGGAGATTGCCGAGCGCGCGTAACGCGGGAACGGCGGTTTGGCAGGGACGGAAGAATCCGTCCCTGTTTTTTCATGGAGAAGCAGAATCATACTGTACTGCATTAAGAGCATAGCAGCAAAGGGACGACCCCGAAGGTTTCCAAAGGGCGATCGGAAAGCCCTTTGGTCGCGCCCGCAGGCGCGAAACCTCTGCTTTCGGCAAAGCGATTGTTTTAAGCGAGAACAGTATGGCAGGGACGGAAGCAACCGTCCCTGTTTTTTCATGGAGAAACAGAATCATATATTGACCACCCGGTCGAAATGTGCTATAATGCAAAACCGACCGAGTGGTCAATATTTTGCAGAAGGGATTGCCATGAAACGGGAAGAGAAGAACCAGCAGACCCGCCGGCGGATTATGGACTGCGCCCTGGAGGAGTTCGGGCAGCGGGGATACAGAGGCAGCTCCGTGAACAATATCTGCGCGGCGGGGGGCGTATCCAAGGGCATTATCTACCACTATTTCCACACGAAGGACGAGCTGTATCTGGCGTGCGTGGGCGAGTGCTTTCAGCACTTGACGCAGTATTTGCGGGAGTATCCCATTGTTCAGGACAATCCCGTGGAAAAGCAGCTGGAGCATTACTTTGCGTGCAGGATGGATTTTTTCCTCAGCCATCCGGTGTATCAGCCGATCTTCTGCGAGGCGGCCACCAATCCGCCAGCGAATCTGCAGGAGGGAATCCGGGCATGCCGTCAGGGCTTTGACCAGTTCAACGCCGGCATTCTGGAAGGCATGCTGCGGCAGCTGCCACTGCGCAGGGGAATGGCCCGGGCGGATGTGGTGGAGGTGCTGCGGCAGCTGCAGGATTTTATCAACGCCCAGTACCGGATGACGCCCACAGGGCCGGAGAAGTTCCGCGCCAGGGATGAAAGCTGCCGCAGGGCGCTGGACATCCTGCTTTATGGGATTATTGAAAGGAAGGAATAACCATGCGAAGTCAAACCGCAGGCTCCCAGAGCGTGCTGAGGGAAATGAAGCCCTCGCGGGCGATTATCAGGCTGGCCGTGCCGGCAACGCTGGCGCTGCTGGCCAAGGCTGTATACAACATTGTGGACACAGCCTATATTGGCATGCTGGACAACGATATGGCCCTGACGGCGGTGGGCGTGACGCTGCCGCTGCTGCTGATCATGGTGTCCATAGAAAACATTTTAGCTGCAGGCGCGGCGGTGCTGGCGGGGCGGCAGCTGGGAGCGAAGGATGATGAAGGCGCCAGCCGTACCGTGACCACAGTAATCGGACTGTCGCTGATCATTGGCGTGGGGCTGTGCGTGGGCGGCATCCTGCTGATGGAGCCGCTGCTGCGCTCCTTCGGCGCGTCGGATGCGTCCCTGTCCCTGGCCAAAGACTACGCCTTCTGGATGTTCATAGCCGCCATGGCGAATCTACCTGCCCAAAGCATGAACTGCGCCGCCCGTGCGGAATCCTCGGTGAAGATTTCCTCGGTGGCGGTGATTACCGGCGCGGTGCTGAACGTGGTGCTGGACCCGGTGTTCATGTTTGACTGGGGGTTGAACCTGGGTGTGGCGGGCGCATCCATGGCCACGACGGTGTCCCAGTTTGTCACCTTCGGCATCCTGTGCTGGTTCTATTTCAGCGGTCGATCGGTGATCAAGCTGCGGGTCAGGGCCTTC
>CAMDVP010000088.1 GCA_945877525.1 uncultured Clostridia bacterium
GGGGTATCCCTCCCACGCGGAATCCCTGGCCATGATGCGCCGCTTTCAGGCCGCCCGGCCCATGGATGGGCTGTCATCCGTGGCGACGGCGGAGGATGTGGCGGAGGCATCGGCACTGACTGTCTCCTGCCAGATCAGCGATGATGTACTGGCCTATATGGCCGCCCTGTGCGAGGCTGCCCGGGATCCCGAACGGGTGCGTCTGGGGCCGTCTCCCCGGGCGCAGCTGGCGCTCCTGCGCATCTCCCAGGCCCTGGCAGCCATCCGCGGCCGGGACTATGTGATTCCCGACGACGTGAAAGAGCTGGCCGTACCGGTGCTGGCCCATCGGGTGCTGCTGCGGGGGCTGAACTACCAGCAAAACAGCGGGGATTTCATCCGCGAGCTGCTTAGCCGCGTTCCCGTTCCCACCGAGGAACGAGCATGAGCGCGTTTGTCATTTTGCTGGTACTGGCGGCGCTGTGCGTGCTGTCCGGCGCAGTGCTCCGGCATGTCGGGCTGCGTGGGCTGACATGCACGCGGGCCTTTTCCCGGCAGGCGGTGTTTGAAGGCGAGGAAGCGGAGATGATTGAGGTGGTGCGCAACGACCGTCCCGTCATCATCCCCTGGCTGCGGGTGGAAAGCCGCATTTCCCCCTATCTGCGCCTGGGCCGTCAGGACAACCTTCACGTCAGCAAGGAGATGTACTACTGCAGCCTGTTTACCCTCATGCCCTACCAGCAGATTCTCAGGCGGCACCGGGTGCGTTTTCTGCACCGGGGGTATTATGACCTTGGCAACGCCTCTCTGACAGCGGGGGATGTGCTGGGGCTGTATCAGTGCAGCCGCGAGCAGGCCATGAAGGTGCCGGTTACGGTTTATCCCCGCCTGCTTGGGGAGGGTGAGGTACCCGAGCCCCTTTCCCGGCTGCTGGGCGAAATTGCCGCGCGCCGCCAGCTTTTGACGGATCCCTTCCTTGTGCGGGGCATCCGGCCCTATCAGCCAGGGGATCCTGTGCGGGACATTCACTGGCCCGCCACAGCCCGTACGGGCGAAACCCAGCTGCGGGTGCGGGACTATACCGCCCAGACCCGGCTGATGGTCATCTGCAATGCCCAGCTGAAGGCGGATCAGTGGGGCGAAATCATCATGGATTATGAAGAAGGGGCCATCGAACGGGAGATCTCCATGGCGGCCACGCTGTGCGTAATGGCCCTGCGCCTGGGGCTTCCGGCGGGGTTTGCCGCCAACATGCCCATGGATCAGGAGGCGGAGAGCGCGCTGCTTCTGCCTGTGGCGGGGCGCGCCCGGGAGGAAGAGCTGCTGACTGCCTTCGCCCACCTGACGGTCAGGCGCACGCTGCGCTTTGTCACCTTTCTGGAGTCGCTGACCACCCTCACCGGCATGGACATGCTGGTGCTCTCCTGCTATGACAGCGAGGAGGTACAGCTGGCCCTTGCGCACCTGCGCCAGGCCGGCAACCGGGTCACCCTGCACCTGCTGGACGCGGAAAGGAGGGCGTCCCATGCGGCTTAACAAAACAGACTTCCGCCGCAAGTGCCAGTTTCCCCTGCTGCTCGGCAGCGGAGCGCTGCCCGCGCTGGTCATGCCGCTGATTCACTTTGCCCCGGATCGCGTATGGCTGGCCGCCGTGTTTGCCGCGGCTTTCGCGGTTCTGGCGGAAGCATGCCTGCTCGTTCGGGGCAGGGGCAGGCTGCTTGCGGGGCTTGCGGGCTGCGCGGCGCTGTTGGGGCTGGGGCTGTGGCTTCTGCCCCCGGGCGGCGCGCTGCTTGCGCCGGCAGGCTGCATGGGCCTGCTGGGGCTTTGCCTGCCCATGGGCGGCTGGCCCCGGGAGAAGGAGCCGCCGCCTGCCTGGTATATCGCGGGGCTGGTGCTTCACCTGGCGGCGCAGGTGATGGTCAACGTATCCCGCCGCTCGGGGGAAGCGGATGGCTTCCTTGCCGCCGCGCCCCTGCTGCTTGCGGGCTTCGTTCTTTTCGCAGCTCTGGCCATGCTGTCCATCAACCGGCTCAGCATGAATCAGGCTTCCATGAGCCGGCAGCGGGTTCCCGCGTCCATGCGGCGGATCAATGTGCTGCTGACCGCCGTCCTTCTGGCCCTCACACTGCTGATATCCGCCCTGCCTGCCGTCATCCGGGCGGTGGAACGGGCATGGAACTTGCTTCTTGGCCTGATTCTCCGCTTTCTGGACTGGCTTTCCAGCCTGCTGCCGCAGTCTTCCACGATCGGCGCCGCCCCGATGGAAAGCATGGACATGAGCGGCCTGGCGGAGGCATCCGCCGAGCCCAGCCTGCTGGCCGTGATCCTGGAAAAGGCAGCCCTCGTGCTGGCAGGTGTGGCGTCCGCGGTGCTGGTGGCGCTGGCTGCAAGATTCCTGTATCGCAGGCTGAAAAGACTGGCGAAATATCTCCGGGAGCTGATGCGCCGCTATGCCGCCGCCTCCGGAGAGGATTACGAGGATGAAATCACCGACACCCGGGAGGAGGGCCGCGAACGGCACCTGCCCCTGCGCGCCCTGCGCCGCCACCTGGATTTGCGCGATGACAGAAGCCTTTCCCCCGCGCAGCGCATTCGCCGACGCTATGCGCGTCTGCGCATGCATCACCCGGACTGGCAGGATAGCCGCACCGCCCGGGAAACCCTCTCCGGGGACGCGGCCCGTCTATATGAGCGGGCACGGTACAGCGAACACCCTGTCTCCGACGAGGAAGCGGCGGAATTCGCCCGAAGCACCCGCTCGGTATAGCACAGGGGAATCGTGTACCCAAAAGCACTGCGCCGGAGAACCGCATCAGTTCTCCGGCGCAGCTATGTATATGCTTATCGAGTCATCTCAGGAAAGGCAGGCATCCAGCCGAACCAGCCGCCCGTCAAGCCCGTCCCGCAAAAGGGCCAGCGCCTCCACGCCCCAGGCAGGGAAGGTCTCCCGGCGGCAGGCGGCGCACAGGGTCATCACCGGCGAGGTTACATCATCCAGCGCGACGTCAAGGGGAGGCACTTCGCCATAGGCGGCAAGAAACGCCTCCGCCGCCTCCGGGGAAAGTGAGGAGGTCACGTTGCGCAGGTCGCTTGCGGCACAGCCCCTGCCCAGCAGGTTGTAGTCAAACATCAACGCGGAGGAGCCGTCCCGGGCCACCATCAGGTTGGTATAGTAAAAATCGTTGTAAGTCAGGGTGTCGCAGCGGGCGGACAGAAGCGCGGACAGCTCCTCAAAGCGTTCGCTCAGCAGCCGCCACGCAGGCAGATCGCCCAGCGCAAAGCGTTTTTCCAGCAGCGCAAGGGTTTCCCGGGTAAAGTCGTCCGCCTCGCTGTACACAGGCTCCGGGTGGCTTTGAAGCCACCCCCGGCCCGCCTCATGCAGGCAGCGATACCACCGGGCCAGCAAAGCTCCCACAGCAGGGTCGCGCATATCCGCCTCCATGCCCAGGCGCAGCGGCCCGCCGAAGGACACGTCCTCCAGCAGCAGCGAAGCTTCCGTCGCTGCCACAAGCCGGGGCGTGGGCACACGCAGCTTTTCAAGCGCCCGATACCAGCCGATTTCCCGGCGATAGGCCTCGTTGCGGAAGCATTTGAGGACATAATGCGCCTGCCCTGCCTGCACCCGCGTCACCAGCACGCCGTCCTTCTCACGGAGGAGCCTTGTCTGCGCCCCCGTCAGGCCAAGGCGGGCCAGTTCTTCGCCTATCATGAAACTCGCCATCATCGGTAAATCAGGAACTCGCATTCCAGCCGCCCGTTGTACAGGCGGCGCTTTTTGTCGGCGCGGCGGCCGTAGGCGCGCTCGAAGGCCGGGTCGGAGGAAATGGCGCACAGGCTCCATCCGGGGTGGCGCTCCTTGAGCAGGCGCAGCTCCCGGTACAGCTTTTCGCAGCTTTTACGGTCGGACAGCCGCTCGCCGTAGGGTGGATTGCACAGGAATACGCCCTCCCCGCCGGAAAGCTGCAGCGTGCGCAAATCCTGCCGGGACAGGCTAATCCTCCCCTCCAGCCCCGCCTGGCGCACATGGCGGCGGGCCAGCTCCAGCGCCTCGGGATCAATATCCGAGCCGCCGATGTCGTGGATGCGCTCCGGCTCATAGTCAGCGCGCACCTGCGCCCGCAGCGCGTCCGCCTCGGCTCTGGAGAAAAAGCTGAAGTCCTCGCAGGCGAAGGCTCGGGTCATGCCAGGGGCGCGGTGGGCCTGGCGGAAGGCAGCCTCGATGAGCAGCGTGCCTGTGCCGCAGCAGGGGTCGTACAACGGCATGCCGGGCCGCCAGGGGGACAATTCCACCAGGGCGGCGGCCAGGGTTTCCCGCAGGGGGGCCTCGCCGTTCCAGGTGCGGTAGCCCCGGCGGTTTAGCGCATCGCCGGAGGTGTCCAGGGTAATGCGCGCCACATCGCCGTGCAGGCTCACGCCGATGGGATAGACCGCGCCGGTTTCAGGAAAAACATCCCTGTGGGTATGCTGGCGCAGCCGCTCGATCACAGCCTTCTTCGTGATGGCCTGACAGTCGCGCACGCTCATCAGCTGGCTGCGGGCGCACTTGCCGCTGACGTTGAACCTTGCGTCCGGCGCGGCCAGTTCCTCCCATGGGATGGAGCGCACCAGCTGAAACAGCTCTTCAAAGCTGCGGCACTCCTTTTCCGCCAGCACCATCAGCACCCTGTCCGCGCAGCGCAGGCGAAGGTTGCAGAAAAAGGCGTCCGCCATGGATCCTTGAAAGCGGGCGCCACCCACCTCGGCCCGCACCTCGCGCATGCCCAGCCGCTTCAGCTCGGAAGCAACCACACCCTCCAGTCCGAAGGCGGCCGTGGCGAAAAGGGTCATATGCTCCGTCAACATCCGTCACTCCTTTGCCTGCCTATCATAAGCGAAAGGAGGAAAAATGTAAAGGACAAAATGCGCCCGGGGCCGTGCGGCGCTTGTTCGTCTTGCATTTTCGCATTCGATGCTGTATACTATACAAAAGAAAGGTGTATCCTTTCGCAATGTAGAGGAGGAAACAACATGAAGCTGATTATTGCCATCGTTCAGGATGAAGACGCTTCCCGCCTGGTGAGCAAGCTGATGAACGAGGGCTATGGCGTGACCAAGCTGGCCACCACCGGCGGCTTCCTGCGGGCAGGCAATACCACGCTGCTGGTCGGCGTGGACGACGAGAAGTTCGACGGGGCCATGGCTGTGATTGAAAAAATCTGCAAGTCCCGCAAGCAGATCGCCACCGCTCCCACCTCCATGACCGGGGTCAACGGCGTGTACTCCCCCTATCCCATTGAGGTTATGGTGGGTGGCGCAACGGTGTTTGTCCTGTCGGTGGATCAGTTCATCAAGCTGTAACGCGGTAAGGAGTCGGACTTTTGGCAGTGGCTGAAGCGGACATGAGCTTTTCTGCGCCCGGTCTTCGCGATTTTGCACGGCAGGGCGCTGTTTATGATGGGCTGATGAAAACCCTGCGGGAGGGTACCTTTGTCCATGCCTATCTCATCAGCGGCATGGCGGGGGTGGGCAAGCGCAGCCTGGCCCGGGCGCTGAGCCAGTTCCTTTTGTGCAGGGGAGAAAGCAAGCCCTGCGGGGTCTGTGCCGGATGCGTCCAGGTCATGGAGGGCACCCATCCCGACCTGACGGTGGTGCAGCCGGGCGTGCCCATCAACCCCGAGGTGGACAAGGGCCTCAAGAGCATCCCCGTAGACGAAATCCGCATGGTTGGCGAGTTGACGGCAAGGCATGCTTATGAAGGCGGATACCGGGTCGTCACAATCCTGCGGGCGGAAAAAATGACGCCCCAGGCGCAGAACGCGCTGCTCAAGACCATCGAGGAGCCGCCCCCCGACACGGTGTTCCTGCTGGTAACCGATGCGCCGGAGCTGCTTTTGACCACCATTGTCAGCCGATGCAGAAGCCTGAAGCTGCATCCCTGGCCTGACGACGTGGTGCTGGAAGTCCTGCGCATGCACGGCGTGGCCGACGCCCGCGCCCGGGAGGCGCTGGACGTCAGCGGCGGATCCATCGGCCGGGCGCTGAGCGTGGCGGCGGATGAGGGCTTCTGGCAGCGGCGCAGTGAGGTGATGCGCGATTTCTTCGCCCTGGAGAGCCGCAGCGACATTCTGCGGGTATCCGGCCAGTGGAAGGACAGGCGCGATCAGAGCGACGAGCTCCTCGGTGATGTGGAGGACATGCTTCGTACGCTGCTGCTGGTGCGCCTGGGCCAGCGGAGCGCGTCCGCCGCAGAGGGTTTTCCCGCGCCCTGGCGGCGCATGGCCGCGCAGGGGGAAGTGTCCGCCTTTGTCAAACTGATGGACGCCGTGGCCCGGGCCCGGCAGCTGAAGGGTAACCAGGTAACCTGGCAGGCGGTGGTCGAACGGCTGCTGCTGAGCCTGATGGAGGAAAAAAGCCAATGGTCAACGTAATTGGCGTTCGCTTTCAGAACGCCGGCAAGCTCTACTTTTTTGATCCCGGCCCCTACTGGCCTACGCCGGGAGATTTTGTGATTGTGGAAACTGCCCGGGGCATCGAGTTCGGCGAGGTGGTCACCCCGGTGCGGGAAATCAACGACGAGCAGCTGTCCGCCCCGCTCAAGCAGGTGGTGCGCATCGCCACAGCCCAGGATGTGCAGCATGCCCAGGACAACAAGCGCAGCGAGAAGGAAGCCTACGCCATCTGCCAGAAAAAAATCGGCGAGCACAAGCTGGACATGAAGCTGGTAAGCGTGGAATATACCTTTGACAACAGCAAGATTCTGTTCTACTTCACTGCCAACGGCCGCGTGGATTTCCGCAGCCTGGTGAAGGATCTGGCCGCCGTGTTCAAAACCCGCATTGAGCTGCGCCAGATCGGCGTGCGCGACGAGGCCAAGATGCTCGGCGGTCTGGGCCCCTGCGGGCGGCCCGTGTGCTGCGGCTCCTTCCTGGGGGATTTTCAGCCCGTGTCCATCAAAATGGCCAAGGAGCAGAACCTGTCCCTCAACCCCACCAAGATCAGCGGCGTGTGCGGCAGGCTGATGTGCTGCCTGAAATATGAGCAGGACAACTACGAGCAGACCCGTAAGCGCATGCCCAAGGTGGGCAAGGAGGTCATGACCCCCGACGGCGTGGGCGTGGTGTGGGATCTGAACATCATCAAGGAAACCGTGCGGGTGCGCATTCAGAAGGGGGATTCCAGCGAGCTGAGGGATTACCCCGTGGAGGATGTGCAGCGCCTGGGCGGCGCGCCCGCTCAGCCCAAGGCCGCGCCGGAGGAGTACCCCGACAGGGCGGAGGAAGCGCCCGAAAAGGTTGAAACCATACCCGTATCCGAAGATGCACCCCAGGAGAGCGTGCCGGAAAAGCCCGCCCGTCCGCCCCGGGAGAAGCACAGCGATAAGCCCCGCAGCGGCAAGGACAAGCAGCAGCTGGGCAAGCCTGTGCAGCGGGAGAATCCCAACCGCCGCGCCGAGGGCGACGCTCCCCGGCCTGAGCGCAAGCCCCGCCCCGCCAAAGCGCCGCAGCCCGCACCCGAAAACGCAGTCGGAGAGGCATCCGGAAGCGGGCCCGCCAAGGCTGCCCCCAAGGCCAGCCCCTGGAAGCAGGCGGTGGAGGCCGCACTGCGGGCCGCTCAGGGGGAAGAGCCCAAGCCCCGGCAGTCCGCACCCGCGGTTCTGGAGGATCACCAGGAAACCTATCAGCCGCCCATGGTGGGGGATGAGGACGAGATTCTCTGACAGGGCTTGCGATTGTCCTTGCGCCGTATTTTTGCAGGGCGGCACAAAGCTGCCTATTGCAATTCGACATAATTCATGGTATCATAGACCCACGAACACACACAGGATGTGTGCGGTATCTAAGGAGGTGAAACCATCATGGCTTACAAGATTTCCGAAGACTGCATCAGCTGTGGCGCCTGCGAGGCCGAATGCCCCGTCAGCGCGATCTCCGAGGGCGACGGCAAGTATGAAATCAATCCCGACGTGTGCATCGAGTGCGGTGCCTGCGCGGATACCTGCCCCGTCGGCGCGCCCGCTCAGGCGTAATCAAAGGCAGAAACAAGGCTCCCCGGCTTATGGGCCGGGGAGTTTTCTGTATGTTAGAATATCATCATGGTTTGCCCGACTGCCATGCACTCACATCATCCCCAGAGCGCGCATCAATTCAGGCAGCGCCTGCTCAAAAGCTACGCCATAGTGCAGGGGAAGCCCGTTTTCCAGGGTATGGGTCATGGCTGCATTCGTAAAATCCACCGCCGCACGCATCGCCTGCCCCATGGCCAGGCCGTTGAGCATGGCTCCGAAAAGCGCCGAGGCGAACACGTCCCCCGTACCATAGAATACCCGGGACAGCTGCGGCGCGCCCGCGTAGGAAAAGCTGCCGTCCGCCGCGCAGAATCCCGCCGCGCCCAGCAGCCCCTTCCGGGGTACGCCGGTAATCATCACCTGCGCGCAGCCGTAGCGGGCGGCCAGCCCCTCCAGCAGGCGGCGGATATCCCCCTCCGATGGATTTTCCAGATAGGGCTGATCCATCAGGAGGCATGCCTCCGTGACATTGGGTACAATCACATCCGCCAGGCGGCACAGTTCTCCCATGCCCCCCGCCATCTGCCGGGTATAGGTGGCATACAGCGCGCCATGGTCGGCCATGACGGGGTCCACCAAGGTCAGGGTATGCTCCGAATGATAGTGCTGCAGGGTGTCCCCCACCAGCTCAATTTGCTCATAGCTTCCCAAAAACCCGCTGTACAGCCCGTCAAAGTGCAGCGGCAGCGTGTCCCAGTGGGTGAGAACGCGTCGCATTTCCTCCGTCAGATCCAGGCAGGAATAGCCGGTAAACACCCCCGTGTGCGTGGACAGAAGCGCCGTGGGCAGCACAGCTGTATGAATGCCGCAGGCCGACAGGATGGGCAGGGCCACGGTCAGCGAGCAGCGGCCCTCGCAGCTCACGTCATGAATGGCCAGGGCGCGTTTCTGCATGCTTCAGCCTCCCTTGACAGCGATAGGAGCATGATAGCGCATTTCGCACCGTTTGTCCAGTGCTACCCCTCGGTTATCCTTGACAAATCCCGCGCCGCCCGGTATAGTGGAATGGCGCAAAAACATTCCAAAGCGGCAGCTTCCGGCATCGTCCGGGCAAGGAGGTACAGGTCATGACCAAGGCTCTGATTTCCGTCACAGGGCTGGACGCCACCGGCATTATCGCACGGGTGGCCACCAAGCTCAGCGAAATGAATATCAACATTCTCGACATCACCCAGACCATCCTGGGGGGCTATTTCACCATGATGATGGTGGTGGATCTGGACGGCGCGCACATGGAGTTTGCCGCCATTGACGAGGCGCTGCAGCCCGTGCGCGACGAAATGAACATGTCCATCCACATGCAGCGCATGGACATTTTCGACGCGATGCACCGCATCTGACAGGAGGCCGCAGCATGATCGAGACAGGCGAAATCCTCCAAACCATGCGGATGATCCAGGAGGAGAACTTCGACATCCGCACCATCACCCTGGGCATCAACCTGCTGGACTGCTCCGACCCCGATGGCGAGCGCTGCGGCCAGCGGGTGTATGACAAAATCTGCCGCGTGGCCCGCAACCTGGTCAAAACCGGCGAGGCCATCGAGCGGGAGCTGGGCATTCCCATTGTGAACAAACGTATTTCTGTGACCCCGGTGAGCCTGATCTGCCAGGACGATCCCCGGCCCATCGCCCGCTGGCTGGACAGGGCGGCCCACGAAATGGGCGTGAATTTCCTGGGCGGCTATTCCGCGCTGATGCACAAGGGCGCCACCCTGGCCGACGAGCGGCTGCTCGCCTCCATTCCCGAGGTAATGGCGGAAACCGAGCGCCTCTGCTCCTCGGTGAACGTGGGCTCCACCCGGGCGGGCATCAACATGAACGCCGTGCGGGAGATGGGCGAAATCATCAAAAAGACCGCCGAGCTGACCGCCGCACAGGATTCCCTGGGCTGCGCGAAGCTGGTGGTATTTGCCAACGCCGTGGAGGACAACCCCTTCATGGCCGGCGCCTTCTGCGGCGTGGGCGAGCCGGAATGCGCCATCAATGTGGGCGTATCCGGCCCGGGCGTGGTCAAGCGCGCCCTGGAGCAGGTGAAGGGCCAGCCCTTCGACGTGGTGGCGGAAACCATCAAGCGCACCGCGTTCAAGATCACCCGCGTGGGTCAGCTGGTAGCCCGGGAGGCCAGCCAGCGCATGAACATTCCCTTCGGCATTGTCGATTTGTCCCTGGCCCCCACCCCGGCACGGGGTGATTCGGTGGCGCACATTCTGGCCGAGATGGGGCTGGAGATGGCCGGTGCTCCCGGCACTACCGCCGCCCTGGCCCTGCTCAACGACGCGGTGAAGAAGGGCGGCGTGATGGCCTCCAACCATGTGGGCGGCCTGAGCGGCGCGTTCATTCCCGTGAGCGAGGACATCGGCATGATCGAGGCGGCCTCCGCCGGCGCGCTGACCCTTGAAAAGCTGGAAGCCATGACCTGCGTATGCTCGGTGGGCCTGGACATGATCGCTATTCCCGGCGACACCTCCGCCGCCACCATTTCAGGCATTATCGCAGACGAAGCGGCCATCGGCATGGTGAACAACAAGACCACTGCCGTGCGCGTCATTCCCGCCGTGGGCAAGAAGGCAGGCGACACCGTCGAATTCGGCGGCCTGCTGGGCTTTGCCCCCGTAATGCCCGTGAACCCCTGGCACAACGACGAGTTCATCGCCCGCGGTGGACGGATTCCCGCACCGCTGCACTCTTTACGCAACTGACGGGGCCAAAGGGGCAGCGCCCCTTTGGAAACCCTGCCAGAGGGCGCTGCCCTCTGGACTCCCGCCAGGGGCGCTGCCCCTGGACCCCGCG
>CAMDVP010000089.1 GCA_945877525.1 uncultured Clostridia bacterium
CTTTGGCCGCGACGATTGAGGCTGCGGACGCCGCCCGCAGGCGCGAAACCTCTGCTGTCAGACAAGCCATTGCTTGAAGCGAGAACAGTATGAGCAGGGGCAAGCTCGGCTCCTTGCATCCCACAAAAACACCCTCACAAAAAGGCCCTGAAGCAGTCAGCTTCAGGGCCATCATCATGGCTGAATCAATACGCCTTGGCGAAGTACATCACCTTTTTGGCCTTCTTGCCGCAGCACACACAGGTGTCGCTGAAGGTCTCGCCCTCCTGATCGAAGGGCATGTTGCGGGAGGAAGCATTGAACTGCTCCTTGATCTTGTCCTCGCACTCCCGCTCGCCGCACCACATGGCCTTGGCAAAGCCGTCCTGCACCGCCTCGCCCAGCTCGTCCATGTTATGCACGGTTTTGGTGTGCGCGTCGCGGAAGGCGCGGGCCTGCTCCAGCAGGGTGCGCTGAATGTCGTCCAGCAGCTGCTGCAGCGCGTCGGCAATGCCCTCCAGGGGCAGAGTGGTCTTTTCGCACAGGTCGCGGCGGAAGGCGGTTACCACGCCGTTTTCCAGGTCGCGGGGGCCAATTTCCAGGCGCACGGGCACGCCCTTGAGCTCCCAGTCGTTGAACTTGAAGCCCGCGGACACGGTGTCGCGGTCATCCAGCTTCACGCGGAATCCGGCGTCCTTCAGCTCCTGGGTCAGCTTTTCGCAGGCTTCGATCACACCGGGCTTGTGAGCGGCGATGGGCAGCACCACCACCTGAATGGGCGCGATGCGGGGCGGCAGACGCAAGCCGCGCTCGTCGCCATGGGTCATGATGATGGCGCCGATCAGGCGGGTGGACACGCCCCAGCTGGTTTCGTGCACATAGGTCAGCTTGCCTTCCTTGTTCTGATACTGGATGTCGTAGGCCTCGGCAAAGTTGGTGCCGAAGTTATGGGTGGTGCCGGCCTGCAGGGCCTTGCCGTCCTGCATCATGGCCTCCATGGAGTAGGTAGCCCGGGCACCGGCAAACTTTTCCTTCTCGCTCTTCTGGCCCACATACACCGGCAGCGCCATCACGTTTTCCGCCGTTTCGCGGTAGATTTCCAGCATGGCGAGGGTTTCCTCCTGGGCCTCCTCGGGGGTGGCGTGGATGGTGTGGCCCTCCTGCCAAAGGAACTCGCTGGTGCGCAGGAAGGGACGGGTGGCCTTCTCCCAGCGCATGACAGAGCACCACTGGTTGTATTTCAGGGGCAGGTCGCGCCAGGTCTGCACCCACTTGGAATACATGGTGCAGAAGATGGTTTCGCTGGTGGGGCGCACAGCCAGGCGCTCCTGAAGCTGCTCCTGGCCGCCTTGGGTAACCCAGGCCACCTCGGGGGCAAAGCCCTCCACATGCTCGGCCTCCTTGAGCAGCAGGCTTTCGGGAATCAGCATGGGGAAGTACACGTTTTCATGGCCGGTAGCCTTGAAGCGGACGTCCAGTTCCTGCTGAATGCGCTCCCAGATAGCGTAGCCATAGGGGCGGATAATCATGCAGCCGCGCACCGGTGCATAGTCGCACAGTCCGGTCTGGAGGATCACGTCGGTATACCATTGGGAGAAATCCTCGCTGCGGGGGGTAATGTGGGTTACGAATTCCTGGGGCTTCTGCTTGGCCATGCGGATATTCCCTCCTTATTGTTGTTGGGCGGAAGGGGTCTTTGTCCATAAAAAAGCCCCCGCCCGTGCGTTTTGTGCAGGGACGAAGGCGATGCTTCGCGGTACCACCCGGCTTGCAGCGGCGCAGGGAAGCGCCTCTGCCTCTCATATCGTCCGTAACGGGGACGGGGCGGCGGCGATTAACCGCGGCTCCGGGCTGGGAGGGCGGATGCCTGCGCCGCGCGCCTTGCACCGTTTGCGCGCTCGCTGAGGGCTTTGGCAGCCGCCGGGCCGTTCATTGCCGATAGCCGGATTATACAACAATGCATGCTGATTTGCAAGATGCGGAATGCGATTTGCCGGGATAATCCGGCGGATTATTTCACCCGCACAGCGAGGGTCATATCCGCCTCTCCGTCCCGGACAGGCGCGAGCCACATTTCCTCCGGCAGGGCCGACGCGTCCAGGTAGGGATAGATGAACTCCGCCCAGGTGTTGCCGACGCCGTTGCCACCATAGTAGCCCGGGAACAGCATCTCCCCTGCGCCGTCCACCAGCTGCAGGCTTTCCGCCCATTCGGCGAACACATCCGCGCCGCCGTACGCCCATATCAGGGTGCCGTCCTCGGCATAGTATCCCATGCCGTGCTCCGCCTGATAGGCTTCCAGGCTTGCGGGATTAACCGCCAATTTGAGGGTGATGTAGGTCATCAGCGGGGTAAAGGCCGCCTCGGTCACCCTTGCCGTCACATCAGGCAGCACAGCTTCCGCATCCGGGTGCAGCGTCACCACGCGGCAGAGGGTGTCCCCCGTGTCGATCCGGAAGGTGACGATTCCCCTGTCAGGCAGGGTATACTGGTCGGTTTCCGCGTCATAGATGGCGCGACGGTATTCCGCCGGCTGCATTTCGCCAATTGGCAGGACAATTTCCACCTCACCGGAAAGCGTTACGCCCAGGTTGTCCAGCCGCCAGTAATCGGTGCGGATGATTTCGCCGGGCACGTCGCCCGCCGTGTAATCGCTGCCGGAATCAGCGGCCATGTCCATGGCCTGCCCGTTGATCCAGAAGGCATCCACCCACCAGCCCACGCCCCGCTGGGTGACAGGCGACAGGTCGTCGAGAGGTTCCACCATGTCCGGCAGGCGGAAGCTGTATTGAAGGAGAAGGGTGCGTCCATCATAGCCGGCCTCCCGGACAGTAATGTCCACACCGTTCACCGTTTCATGACAGAGTATGGACTGCATCACGCTGTCTGCGGTCGGCGGCTGTACGCCGAGGATCACGCGAAGGGTGCGGAAAATATCCCACTGGGTCGCGGCCACTGCCGCCGTGCCCAGCAGCAGCGCTGCAATGAGCGCAATGACCAGCGCGCGCCTGCCGATCCGTCGGCCGGTGCGAAGGGTGCGTCGCTCAGGGCTTGCCGATGCCTGCGCCTCCTCCCGCACCTTTTCGCCCAGGAAGGTCTCCACCCGCAGGTGGAAGCTTTCCGGCATTTCCGGGGTCAGCGCGGCCAGCTCCTTGCAAAAGGTTTCCTGCTTCATCATTCTTCCCCCCATTCTACGAGGAGTGTCTGTGAAAGACGTTTCCGGGCGGCCCGGAGGCGGGTCTTGACGGTGCCGGAGGGAATGCCCAGGCTTTGGGCAATCTCCTGCACGGCATAGCCGTCCACATAGTGGAGCAGCACCACCGTGCGCCATTCCGGCTTCAGGGCGCCAATGGCCTCCATCACCGGCGGCTGCGGCGCGGGCATTTCCACTGTGGCCGCGTCCTCCTCCAGGGGATAGAAGCTCCTCTTTCTGCGTTTGCGCAGCACATCCCTGCACTGGTTGGTGAGGATTTTCATCACCCAGGGCTTGAAGCTCTCCTGCCTGACGAGAAAACGCCTCTTTTCCCAGGCACGGGCCAGCGTATCCTGCACCGCGTCGGCAGCGTCCTCCTGGTCGTTCAGGTAGGACATGCTTACACGGTACATCAGCTTCTCAATCCGCCTGACCTCCGCTTGAAACGTCAAAGCATCCACTTGATTTGTCCCCTTTGGTATATTGTCTGTCCGCAGGCCTGCGCGGCAGCGCGAACGGCAGGCGCTTGCGGCCGCCGTTCACCTATCAGACGAAGGATGGCTCCGGAAAGTTTTCACCGGGCGAAAAAAAACGCGGGGGCAATTGCTCCCGCAGCTCTGTAGCTGTTACGCCATTTCCGCGTCCAGACGGATGCACTCCGCCAGCTCCATGGGCGTGAGGCAGTTTTCACCATGCTTCATTGCGCCCCGCAGCCCCGCCAGGCCGTGGAGCATGGCCGCCAGCTGCACCGTTTCCAGCGCCGTGCAGGGCAGGCGGCGCGCCAGCAGCGCCACCATCAGTCCGGTGAGCACATCGCCGCTGCCGCCCTTGGCCAGGGCGGGGGTGCCCTGCACATTGACGGCGGTATGAACGCCGTCGGTCATCAGGGTTCGGCAGCCCTTGAGCAGCACCGTACAGCCGCATTTTTCCCGCAGGGCCTGAAGGCTCTCCAGCGGCGCATCGGTAATCTCCGCCGCCGTGCTGCCCAGCAGCCGCGCCGCCTCCCCCGGATGGGGCGTGATGACGGCGTTTTCGGGCAGGGGTAGCAGCTCGTCATGACGGGCCAGAAGATTCAGCGCATCCGCATCCCATACCACGGGGCACGAGGCCGCCCGGAAGGCCCGCAGCGCGGGCAGCGCATCCTCCGCCTGTCCCAGGCCGCAGCCCACCGCGGCCGCGTCGGCCAAGGCCAACAGCCGCATAGCAGATTCTGCCCCCGTGTAGGGTACGCAGACCGCCCCGGGACACAGCACCTGCACCATGGGCAGAATCGTCTCCCGGCACAGCACCGTGGTCAGCCCCGCGCCGGCCCGGATGGCCGCTGAAGCACACAGCGCCGCGGCTCCCGCCATGCCCAGGGAGCCCGCGAAGATCACCACCCGGCCGAAGGTTCCCTTGTGCCCGTCCACGGGTCGGGGCGGCAAAAGCCGGGCAATATCCGCCTTTTCCATGCAGCGCAGTCCCTCCTGCGTGCCGAATCCGGCGGGAATCAGGATGGGCGCCACGGTCAGCTTTCCTGCGCAGCGAGGGCCATCCCGCAGGAGCAGTCCAAGCTTCAGCCTGTGGAAGGTAACCGTCTCCGCCGCACGGACAGCCTCGCCCAGCACCCGGCCGGTCTCGCCGCACAGCCCCGAGGGAATGTCCACAGCAATCACCGGCAGACCGCTTTCGTTCAGCAGGCGGATGATATCCGCTGCTCTCCCCTCCACCGGCCTGGACAGTCCCGTGCCGAACAGCGCGTCCACCGCCGCGTCGCAGGGAGGCAGCGCATTCTCCGGCGCAAGAATGGTCACGCCCGCCTCCAGGGCCAGGGCGCGGTTCATGGCCGCGTCGCCGCCCGCAGGGGCAGACAGCTCCCACACCAGCGCCTCCCCGCCCCCGGCGCGCCACAGTCGGGCCGCGGCATAGCCGTCTCCGCCATTGTTGCCCGGGCCGCAGACAAACAGGACCCGTCCGCCGGGAATCCGCCTCTCCAGCGCGCCGCACACGGCCTGGGCGGCATGCTCCATCAGCAGCGCGCCGGGCACGCCGCGCAGGGCCATATAGTCCTTTTCCAGAGCGCGCATGGCCCCGGGGGTGATGGTGATCTGCATAGGCAGCCTCCTTGCCGAAAAGTCACCATCAGTATAGCGCATATGGCGGAAAATTCAAGTGGCTGCTCCGCGTTTGGCCTGATAGCGCCTGCGGGTAGCGTCGCCGCCCCGCAGATGCCGCACCGCCTTGTGGTAGTGCAGCAGCGCCGCCACCTCGCGCCCCAGGCAGCTGTCGATCCGCGGCAGGCGTTCGCCCATGTCCTTGTGCACAGAAGACTTCGACAGGCCGAAAACCCGGGCCGTCTGCCGGACGGTGTCGCCGGTTTCAAGCATGTAAACGGCAATGCGCAGGCATCGCTGGCGGATCGCCTCGTCCATGGAAAACATCACCCCTTTGCTGCATCATATGACCATCGCCGTGAGGGGCATGATGGCGCGGAAACTTTTTTTCATCGTACAGGCCTGTCAAACCCTTTGGGCTGCGAAGGAAAGCGCGGTCATTTTGTGAAAACCCTCTTTACAAATAAAAAACAGCACGGTATAATATAGGTAAGAATGAACGAATAACATATTTTCAGAACGGGTCGTATCCGCCGGGGAAGGTTCGGCGGTGAGAATAAATCATGAGGAGGGTTCATCAACATGAAGAAACTGGTTGCTTTGGTTCTGTGCGTTGCCATGCTGCTGGGCGTTACGACGGCGGCGCTGGCTGTCAACGAGGACGTGGAGGGCAAGGTCGTTATCTACACCTCCATGTACCAGTTTGTGATCGACATGATGGACGAGGCGCTGGCGAAGGAATTCCCGAACCTGGATGTGGAATTCTTCTACGGCGGCACCGGCACCCTGCAGACCAAGCTGGCCGGCGAAATGGAAACCGGCACCCTGGGCTGCGACATGATGCTGGTGGCCGAGCCCGCCTATTCCCTGGAGCTGAAGGAAGGCGGCTGGCTGGAGCCCATGGAGGCCGACGGCAGCAAGCTGCGCTTCGAGTATGACGAGGAAGGCTACTGGTACCCTGTGCGCGTGTGCAACATGGTGCTGGCCTACAACCCCGAGAAGTATTCCGCCGAGGAGCTGCCGGGCAGCTTCTACGATTTCGCCAACGACGCCTCCGTGAAGGGCATGATTTCCATGGGCAACCCGCTGACCAGCGGCACCACCATGGCCGCCGCCGCCGCCCTGAGCGACAAGTACGGCTATGAATACTTCAAGGCTCTGGGCGAAAACGGCGTGATGATCGAGTCCGGCTCCACCGCCCTGGCGAAGCTGCAGACCGGCGAATGCAAAGTCATCATGATCCTGGAGGAATCCGTGCTGAAGGTTCGCAAGGAAGAGGGCAGCAAGCTGGCCTGCATCTATCCCTCCGACGGCAATATCATGATCCCCTCCACGGTGATGACCGTGGCCGAGGATCGCAGCGCCAACATGAATATCGAAGCCTGCCAGGCCATTACCGATTGGCTGCTGAGCGAGGAAGGCCAGAAGTACGTGCTGGAGGGCTACATGCACAGCGTGTTCGCCGGCATGAAGGAAGTACCCTATGACTCCATCGACACCGACGGCCTGATCGAAACTGACCTGGGTGTTGACTGGGTTCGCTGCTACAAGGATCGCGAGGAAATCCGCACCCAGTTCCAGGAGAACGTGACCATCCAGTAACAGCTGCACGCAGCGGGGCTGCCCACGGCTGGCCCCGGTTGCAAGAAAACTGAACACACGGGGCGCCGTGCGCAATGGCGCACGGCGCCTTCCTTTACCAACCGAGCCGCACAATTCCATGCGGCTGGACGAAGGAGTGCTGGCGGATGAATAATGATACGCGGCCTGAGGCGCGTCTGGCGGAGCAGCGGGATTTAGAGCCCATGTTCGTCAAAACTGCTCTGGCTGTGCTGCTGGCTGTGGGTTTGCTGATGATTGTGGCCGGGGTGACGGGCATGAACGCCTTCACCGCCTCCGGCTATGATTCCGAAAGCGGCTTTACCTATGTGTACCAGATGAAGGGCGCGGTGGATGCGCATTATGACGCAGCCATTGCCCCCGTGCTTGACAGCCTCACCGAGGCTGAGCAGGCGCAAACTCAGGCAAAGCTGGACGAGATGCTTCTGGCCTGGTGGGCAGCGCAGACAGGCGATGAGGCTGCAGCCCGGGCCGACCTGGCAGCCTTCCGGAATGAATTGCCCGAGTCAAAGAGGAGCAGCGCGACAGCCAAGCTGTTTGATGTGGCGTTTGCGGTGGACGGCCCCAAGGTATCCACCAAAATCAAAAAGCTGATGGCGCCCATGGAGGACGCTGAGCGGGCTGCGTTCCGCCGTACGCTGCTGCTGGCGCTGACGGATGAAACCCTTGCCCTGCCTGAAGCGGCCGCCGCAGCCACCGAAGGCATGGAAGGTGCCGAACGCGAGCAGATGCTGCTGCAGCTGTTTCTGCTCAGCAGCAGCGAGGCCAACGAGTCCGTTCCCACCGACCTGGCCAACAGCCTGAAAAAGGCTGTCCGCCAGTCTGGCGCCCGGCTGGACGCCTACAAGAAAACCGTGTCCGGCAGCGTCAGCTGGCTGACGCAGTTTGTCGTGTCCAGGAGCCGCACGGTGTGCATGCTTGGCATCCTGCTGGCCCTTGACATCATCCTGCTCATCTGCCTGCTGTGGGCGGATCATAGCTGGCATTTCGATGTGAAGTGGATGGGCATTCTGCTGATTGTCGACTTCATGCTTCTGTTCCAGCTGCTGCCGCTGATCTATCTGGTGGTCAAGGCTTTCTTCCCCAACGGCAGCTTCACCCTGGAAACCTTCACGCGCCTGTACACCTATCCCATGAACTGGAGCGCGCTGAAGAACACGCTGATTGCCGCGGCGGCCACCATGGTATTGGGCACGCTGATTGCCTTCCCCCTGGCGTGGCTGGTGGGCCGTACCAACCTGTACGGCAAGAAGTTCTTCCGCAGCCTGTTTGTGCTGACGTACATGGTTCCGCCCTATGTGGGCGCCATGGCCTGGCTGCGCCTGCTCAACCCCAACGTGGGCGATATCAACGTGTTCCTCCGCACCATCTTCGGCATGGCGCCGGATGCCATCGGCCCCATCAACATCTACTCCCTCGGCGGGCTCATATGGGTGCTGACCACCTTCTATTATCCCTATGCGTTTATTACCATCTCCCGTGCCATGGAGAAGATGGACCCCACCCTGGAGGAGGCCAGCCGAGTTTCCGGCGCGTCGCCGCTGAAAACACTGTTCACCGTCACCCTGCCCATGATGACGCCCTCGCTGATTGCCGGCGCGCTGCTGGTGTTTGTGTGCGCGGCCAGCTGCTATGGCATTCCGTCCATTATCGGCGCGCCAGGCAAGGTGCACACCGTGACCACGCGCATCATTGAATATTACGGTCTGGGAACCCAGGGCCTCAACGACGCCACGGGCCTGGCCGTGTTCCTGATGGTGATTGCGGTGATTGTGCTGTATGTGTCCGACTTTGTGATGGCCAGGCGGCAGTATATCACTGTCAGCGGCAAGTCCACCCGGCCGAACATCGTGGATTTGCGCAAGTGGCGCATTCCGCTGACGGTGCTGGTGAGTCTCTTCGCCGTGGTGGTGATTCTGATTCCCTTTGCCACCATCCTCACCACCTCCTTCAAGGTGGACGTGGGCAAGAGCCTGACCGACCCGGGCAACTTCACCTTCGGCCAGTGGACGCTGATCTTCTCCCGCCAGGAAACGCTGGACTGCCTGAAAAACAGCCTGATCTTCGGCGCCGTGACGGCCACGGTGGGCATTGCCATTGCCTGCGTGATGAGCTACCTGCTCCAGCGTACCCGCATCCGCGGCCGCAAGCTGCCTGATTTCCTGATTACCCTGGGCAGCGGCACGCCGTCGGTAGTGATTGCCCTTGGCCTGATCATGACCATGAAGGGCGATTTCGGCGTAAACATCTACAATACGGCGTACATCATCATCGTGGCCTACCTCATCAAATACCTGATGATGGGCATGCGCACGGTGGTGTCCGCCATGAGCCAGATTCATGTATCCCTGGAGGAATGCTCCCAGGTGGCGGGCGCGTCCTGGCTGCGAACCATGTTCAAGATCACCGGACCGCTGATTTTCCCGTCCATCGCGGCCGGCTGGTTCCTCATCTTCATTCCCTCCTTCTACGAGTTGTCCATGACAACGCTATTGTATTCCAACACCACCAAGACCATCGGCTTCCAGCTCTACGAATACTGGACGTTTACCTCCCAGCCCCAGGCCTGCGCCATGGCCTTCGGCATTCTGATGATCGTGGTGGCACTGAACTTCCTGCTCAACAAGCTCACCAAGGGCGAATTCTCCATCTGATCGTGTCAAAGGAGTGAGAAAGCATTATGGCAAGCGTAACCATCCAAAATGTCACCAAAAGCTTTGGCAATACGGTCGTGCTGGACGGATTCGACGCAACCTTTGCCAATGGCGAATTTGTTACCCTGCTGGGGCCCTCGGGCTGCGGCAAGACCACCATGCTGCGCATTATCGCAGGCTTTGAGAAGCCCACCTCCGGCAGCGTGCTGTTCGATGACAAGGTGGTGTCCAGCGGCAAGGTGTTTCTCCAGCCGGAAAAGCGCGACATCGGCATGGTGTTTCAGTCCTACGCTGTGTGGCCCCACATGACCGTGTTCGACAATGTGGCCTATCCCCTGACCATCAAAAAGGTGGATAAGGCCACCGTCAAGAAGAAGGTCGAGCGTGTTCTGGAGGCCGTGCACCTGATTCAATACGCCCAGCGCATTCCCAGCCAGTTGTCCGGCGGCCAGCAGCAGCGCGTGGCCCTGGCCCGCGCCCTGGTGGCAGAGCCCGCCCTGCTGCTGCTGGACGAGCCCCTGTCCAACCTGGACGCCAAGCTGCGGGAAAGCATGCGCTTTGAAATCAAGGAAATCCAGCGGGAGTACGGCATCACCGTGGTGTATGTGACCCATGACCAGACAGAGGCCATGGCCATGAGCGACCGCATCGTGGTCATTAACCGCGGCGTGATTCAGCAGATCGGCTCTCCCAGGGAGATCTACACCGCCCCGGTCAACCCCTTCGTGGCGGACTTTGTGGGCAAGATTGAATTCCTGGAGGGCGTGGTGAAGGCCGGATGCATCGAGCTGAACGGCTGCAACCAGCGCCTGCCCTATGAAGGCACCCTCAAGGGGGATGTGATCGTGGGCATCCGCCCCGAGCAGGTGCAGTATGTCCCCGTGGGCGAGGGCGAGCTGACCGGCACGGTCAAGACCCATTTCTACCTGGGTGATGTGGATGACTGCCGCATTGACCTGGGCGACGGCAAGGAGATTCGCGTCATCGCCGACCCGTATGAGAGCATGGGCGTTTCCATGGGCGCTCAGGTCGGCCTGAAGGTGCGCAACTTCCACGCCTTCCCCAAGCAGGAATCGGGCGTGGACTTCCGCAAGATTCTCACCTGATCCGCACCAAGCGTAACCGCTCAATAATCCCGCGCCCTGACGAACCATACGAATCGTGCGATACTT
>CAMDVP010000090.1 GCA_945877525.1 uncultured Clostridia bacterium
AGCAAAGGACACGTTCACCCGCTGGGGGAACAGAGGATTTTGCTCAATGGCGGGGCCAATGTGCGCAAGATCAATGCTGTCCACATCCTCCACAAAGATCACCACATGGGGATTGCCCATGCTTACGCAGCTGATGGCGCGCTCCTCGCCCTCCAGGAACACCCTCCTGTTTATCACCCGATCGCCGTCCAGCTTCACGGGCACCAGAGCAGGCTCAAACGCAGGCCGTCCCATGTCCACCAGCACGGAGAACACCTCGTCCTCGCGGATGAACAGCTGCGCGCTCTTCACGCCGCTGCCGGTTTCGATGGTCATGCTATCCTTGCGTACCCGACCGGATTCATACAGGTATTTCACCACGCAGCGCATGGCGTTGCCGGACACCGCGCCCTCAGACCCATCAGCATTGAACATGCGCATTTTCGCGTCGGCCTTCTGGCTGGGGAGAATCAGCACCACGCCGTCGCTGCCCACGCCCGTGCGGCGGTTGGACAGGCGCACGGCCAGTGATTCGGGGCTCTCCACCGTCTGCTCAAAGCAGTCAAAGTACAGATAGTCATTGCCGGTGCCGCGCATCTTGACAAAGTGAAGCTTCTGCCGCTTCTGGCGCATGTGGTTAATGTCCACCAGCTCCACGTTCTGCTGGCTGTAGCGGCTGGTCAGAGCCTGTGCCAGCGCATTGGCGGTATCGAGGCTTGTGAACAGCGGGATGCCGCGCTCCACAGCCTTGCGGCGCATGCGCACGGATTCCAGGCGGGGGTTGCGTCCCTTGACGGAGGTGGAAATCACATACTGTACCTGATCCATCTCCAGCATCTTTTCCATGGCCTCACGCTTCACCGTGGCGGCATAAAGGCCATGCTCCAGCAGCTCCTTGGCCGTACCGGGGGTCGCAAACAGGTTGAAGCCCAGCTCGGCAAAGCGCCTCGCCACAGCTACTGCCTCCGGCTTGTCCACATCACGCACGGACACCAGCAGCCCGCCCTGATGCTTCATCTTGTAGCCGGCGGCCACCAGTCCCTTGTAGATGGCCTCCTGCAGGTTGGTGCCGATGCCCAGCACCTCGCCGGTAGACTTCATTTCCGGGCCCAAAAGGGTATCCACATCGGCCAGCTTTTCAAAGGAGAAGCATGGCACCTTCACCGCAAAGTACGGGCTCTGGCGGTACAGTCCGGTGCCGTAGCCCATATCCCGCAGCTTTTCGCCCAGCATGGCCCGCACGGCCAGATCCACCATGGGCACGCCAGTTACCTTGCTGATGTATGGCACGGTGCGGCTGGCCCGGGGATTAGCCTCAATGACGTACACCTCGTTGCGGTACACGATATACTGGATATTGATCAGGCCCACCGTGCCCAGTTCCAGGGCAATGAGACGGGTGACCTCAATCAGCCGCTGGTACATGGCCCCCGTCAGGTTCCATGCAGGATACACGGCAATGGAGTCGCCGGAGTGGACGCCGGAGCGTTCCACATGCTCCATGATGCCGGGAATCAGCACATCCTCGCCGTCGCAGATGGCGTCGGCCTCCGCCTCAATGCCCATGAGATACTGGTCAATTAGAATGGGATTGGTGATGCCCTGAGACAGGATAATGCGCATGTATTCCACAATGTCGCTGTCCTGGTAGGCGATAATCATGTTCTGTCCGCCCAGCACATAGGAGGGACGCACCAGCACGGGATATCCCAGCTCGTTGGCAGCCCTGAGGGCCTCCTCGGTGGTCATGACCGTGGTGCCGCGGGGGCGCTTGATGCCGTTGCGCTCCATGGCCTCGTCAAAGCGCTCACGATCCTCGGCCGCGTCAATCATATCTGCGGAGGTGCCCAAAATACGCACGCCGGCGTCCTGCAGGGCGCGAGTCAGCTTGATGGCCGTCTGTCCGCCGAAGGCCGCCACAACGCCCACGGGCTTCTCCGTAGCGATCACGCCCAGCACGTCCTCGGGGGTCAGCGGCTCAAAATACAGCCTGTCTGCTGTGTCAAAGTCGGTAGAGACGGTTTCGGGGTTGTTGTTGATCATCACCACGTCGTATCCGGCCTTTTTCAGCATCCACACGCAGTGTACCGACGCATAGTCGAATTCGATGCCCTGGCCAATGCGGATGGGCCCGGAGCCCAGCACCACTACGCAGGGCTTCTTGGGCCGCTGGGCGATGAACTCCTCCGCCTCGTTTTCGTCGTCGTAGGTAGCGTAGAAGTAGGGCGTTTCAGCCTGGAACTCTGCGGCGCAGGTGTCCACCATCTTGTACACGGGATCGCGGTGCGCAGCCACCTTCTCCCCGCTCAGCCGCTCAATCGCCTTGTCAGGATAGCCCATCTTTTTGGCCCGCAGGTAGGTGTCCGGGTCGATATTCCCCTGCTCCAGGCGGCGCTCCATGTCCAGCAGATTTTTGAACTTGTTCAGGAAGAAGTAGTCGATCATGGTGATCTCATGGAGTTTCTCCAGGGAAACGCCACGGCTGATGGCCTCATACACCGCAAACATGCGCTGGTCGGTGCATTTGCCGATGAGCTCCAGCAGCTCCTCGTCCGAAAGGTCTGCCATGGCCTTCATCCGCAGGGTGTCGCAGCCTATTTCCGCGCCGCGCACAGCCTTCATCAGCGCCTGCTCCACGCTCACGCCGATGGACATCACCTCGCCCGTGGCTTTCATCTGGGTACCCAGGGTGCGCTTGCCATAGACGAACTTGTCGAAAGGCCACTTGGGCACCTTCGCCACGATGTAGTCCACCGCCGGCTCGAAGCCCGCGCAGGTCTTGCCTGTGACAGCGTTCTTCATTTCATCCAGGGTGTAGCCGATGGCAATCTGCGCGGCGCACTTGGCGATGGGATAGCCCGTGGCCTTGGAGGCCAGGGCAGAGGAGCGACTCACACGGGGGTTGACCTCAATGACCGCGTACTCGAAGGAATCGGGATTGAGGGCGAACTGGCAGTTGCAGCCACCCTCCACCTCCAGGGCGGTGATGATATCCAGCGCGGCGCGGCGGAGCATCTGATATTCCCGATCCGCCAGGGTCAGCGCGGGGGCCACCACGATGGAGTCGCCGGTATGCACGCCCACGGGGTCGATATTCTCCATGGAGCACACCGCCACCACGTTGCCCTTGCTGTCGCGCATGACCTCAAACTCAATTTCCTTCCAGCCGGCAATGCACTTTTCCACCAGAATCTGGGTAATGGGGCTCAGTCGCAGGCCGTTCTCGGCAATCTCCTTCAACTCGTCCACATTCTGGCAAATGCCGCCGCCGCTGCCGCCCAGGGTGTAGGCCGGACGGACGATGACGGGATAGCCGATCTTCTCAGCAAATGCCAGCGCGTCCGGGACGTTCTCCACCACCTCGGAGGGAATGCAGGGCTGGTGGATGGACTCCATGGTTTCCTTGAACTTCAGGCGGTCCTCCGCCTTCTCAATGGTTTCGCACCGGGCGCCCAGCAGCTTCACGCCGTGCTGCTCCAGGAAGCCCTCCTTGGCCAGCTGCATGGACAGCGTCAGGCCGCTTTGCCCGCCCAGGGTGGAAAGCAGGCTGTCGGGCTTTTCCTTGAGAATGATGCGGCGCAGGGTTTCCAGGGTCAGGGGCTCGATGTAAATCTGGTCGGCGGAGGCATGATCGGTCATGATGGTGGCGGGGTTGGGGTTGACCAGCACCACCTCCAGGCCCGCGGCTTTCAGCGCCTTGCAGGCCTGAGAACCGGCATAGTCAAACTCGGCGGCCTGGCCGATCACAATAGGGCCGGAGCCGATAATCATCACCTTGTGCAGCTCGGGATTCAGCGGCATTCCTTATTCCCTCCCATCAGTGCAATAAAGCGTTGAAACAGGAAGCGGGTATCCAGCGGCCCGCCGCAGGCTTCGGGGTGGAACTGGACAGAGAAGGCAGGCATGTCCGTATAGTCGATACCCTCGCAGGTGCCGTCGTTGCCGTTGACAAAGCGCACCGACGCGTTTTCCGGCAGGGTATCCATATCCACAGCATAGCCGTGGTTCTGGCTGGTAATGTAGGTCAGCCCGGAGCGCAGGTCGTTGACCGGCTGATTCGCGCCGCGGTGACCGTACTTGAGCTTCACGGTGGATGCTCCCTGACTCAGCGCCAGCAGCTGGTGTCCCAGGCAGATGCCGAAGGTGGGGATACGGCGGCGGCACAGCTCCCGCAATTCCTGAATCACGCCCACATTGTCCGCAGGGTCGCCGGGGCCGTTGGAAAGCATCACCCCATCGGGCTGGAGGGCGGCAATCTGCTCCGCCGTGGCATCGGCAGGCACACAGGTCACCGCACAGTCGCGCCTTTCCAGTTCGCGCTGGATGTTACCCTTCGCGCCGAAATCCCACAGCACTACGTTATACTTGCCCTGTGTTCTGGGCGGCAGCACCTTCCTGCAGGTCACATCCTGAATGGAGGGGTGAAAGGGCAGCGCCTTCAGCTGCTCAATGGCCGCATCCATGTTTTCGGGCTTTTCGGTCAGAATGGCCGCGTTCATCACGCCGATATTGCGCAGGCGGCGGGTCAGGGCGCGGGTATCCACGCCGGTCAGGCAGGGAATGCCCTTCTCCGCCAGGTAGTCCTCCAACTTGCCCTCGCAGCGGAAGTTGCAGGGCGCGTCACACAGTTCCCGCACCACATAGCCGCTCAGGCGGGGCGTAGGGCTTTCCTCATCGGAACGGATTACACCGTAGTTGCCAATGGCGGGAAAGGTCTGGATGACGATCTGTCCATCATAGCTGGGATCGGTGATGGTTTCCATATAGCCCACCATGGCCGTGGTAAACACCAGCTCGGCCATGGCGTTTTTTCTTGCGCCACGGAGAACGCCCTCGAACAGGCTGCCGTCCTCCAGCAGAAGATAGCCCTTCTGTTCCATGGTTTTCCTCCTTATTTCATGCAGGCGACCAGCACAGCCTTCTGCGCATGGAGCCGGTTTTCCGCCTCGTCGAAAATCTCGTCCGCATGGGCTTCAAACACCTCGGCAGTGATTTCCTCGCCCCGGTGGGCGGGCAGGCAATGCTGCACCATGCAGCCGGGATGGGCCGCCTCCAGCAGCGCCGCGTTTACCTGATAGCCCGCGAAGGCCTTTTCCCGCACAGCCTTTTCGCTTTCCTGGCCCATGGAGGCCCATACGTCGGTAAAGATCACATCCGCGTCCTTCGCGGCTTCCAGAGGCTTGTCCGTCATGAAGAACTGTCCGGGATATTCCTCCGTCAGCGCCAGCACCCGGGCATCGGGCTGATATGCCTTCGGGCAGGCAATGGACACGTGCATGCCGGTTTTCAGTCCGCCGACAATCAGGCTGTTGGCCATATTGTTGCCGTCACCGATATAGCACATGTTCAATTCCTCAAGCCGGCCCTTGTGCTCACGGATGGTCATCAGGTCGGCCAGCACCTGGCAGGGATGGCAGAAGTCCGTCAGACCGTTGATAATCGGAATGGAGCCGTACTGCGCCAGGCTTTCAACCTCCTCCTGGGCGAAGGTGCGGATCATAATGCCGTCCAGATAGCGGCTAAGCACCCGGGCGGTGTCCTGCACAGGCTCGCCGCGGCCGATTTGCAGGTCGCGGGAGGAGAGAAACAGCGCGTGCCCCCCCAGCTGATACATGCCCGTTTCAAAGCTCACGCGGGTGCGGGTGGAGGATTTTTCAAAGATCATGCCCAGGGTTTTTCCAGCCAGGTGCGGATGAGGAATACCCGCCTTGTTTTCCGCCTTGAGACGGTCCGCCAGATCCAGCAGCCCGATGATTTCCGCTCCGGACAGATCCATCAGCTTCAGCAGGTGTTTCACGGTAGCCATCACCTTTCATATTGTGTTCAGCGGATGCGGAAGCCGCGCAAGCTCCCATGCACCCAGTTTCTATTTTATCATAAAATGATGCCGAAAGAAATTGCCAAATCGGTAAAGGAGGCTCCCATCATGGAACAGCAAGGCACCGGACGAATCTGCCCCCGCGGGGCAAGCTACTACCTATGGCGCGAGGGTGATACCCTTGCCGCAGTGGCCCGGGTCAACGGCACCACCGTGCAGGCGCTGCGTTTGATCAACCCGGATGTCGACTTTTCCACACTTGCCGTGGGGGATGAAATCTGCATGCCCTCCCGTTCCCTCACCTGCCAGAGCGGGCAGCCCTACACGGTGCGCCGGGGCGACACCTTCTATACCATCGCCCAGCGCTACGGCATCAGCGACCTGGAGTTGGCCGAGCGCAATCCGGACGTGTCCCCCACAGACCTGATGGTGGGCGACGTGATCTGCGTCCCCGCGGAATCCAACGGGCAGGGCGGAACAACCACGACCCCCAGCCAGCCCTCGACCCCAGCCCTCTCCTGCCCTACGGGCTATTCCGCCCATCGCGTACAGCGTGGCCAGACCTATGCCGACCTGCTCATTGACCTAAACGTAAGCTATCAGGCCCTGCGCAACGCAAATCCTTCCCTGCGCCCCGGCTATCTGGTGGCAGGCACATCCTTCTGCGCGCCGCCGGCAGGATCCCGCACCGCCTGCGTGGGCAACCGCACCTATGTGGTGCAGGACGGCGATAACCTAAGCAGCATCGCCCGGCGACTCGGCACCACCAACGGGCGCATGCTCATGCTCAACCCCACCCTGCTGCCCACAGACTTCTCCCAGGCAGGCACAACCATCTGCATTCCCTGAGCATGCGATAAAAGGGGCCGGCATGATGCCGCGCCCCTTTGCGCTTATTCACTTCCCGATGGACTGAACATACGCCGCCTGTCCCAAAGCGAAGGCGTCCTGTCCGTAGGCGTCCACCGCCACCACCAGAGGCAGCTCCTTCAGCGTCAGCCGCTTGACGGATTCCGGCCCCAGATCGTCCCAGGCAATCACCTCACAGGCGGTCACGCAGGCGGCCATCAGCGCCGCAGCGCCGCCCACCGCCGCAAAGTATACCGACGGATGCGCCTGCATGGCGGACACAACCTCCGCCCCGCGCTGTCCCTTCCCTATCACGCCCCGCAGGCCCCTGGCCAGCAGCGCAGGGGTAGCCGCGTCCATCCGTACGGAGGTGGTGGGACCGATGGAGCCAACGGGCTTCCCCGGCGGGGTAGGTGTAGGTCCGGCATAGTAGATGACCTGTCCCTCCAGGGGCATGGGCAGCGGATCGCCCGAAGCAATGCAGTCCAGCATCCGCAGATGCGCCGCATCCCGGGCAGTGTACACATCGCCGGACAAAAGCACATGATCCCCCGCATGAAGCGAAAGCACAGCTTCCTCCGTCAAGGGTGTGGTCAGATGAACCATGGCGCTCCCTCCTTTACAGCACAGCCGTCTGATGCCGGGTGACATGGCAGCTCACATTCACCGCCACCGGCAGCCCAGCGATGTGGGTGGCCCCTGCCAGCACATGCAGCCCCAGGCAGGTGGTTTTCCCACCCAGCCCCTGAGGGCCCACGCCTGTTTCATTCACCGCCTCCAGCAGCTCCCGCTCCAGCTGAGCATAGAAGGGATCGGGATTGGGCTGATCCAGCGGCAGCATCAGGGCGCGCTTGGCCAGCTCCGCCACGCCCTCAAAATCACCACCCACTCCAATGCCCAGCACCATCGGCGGACAGGGATTAGCGCCCGCCCGACGAACCGTGTCGACTACGAAGTCCTTCACGCCCTGTACACCCTGGGCAGGGGTCAGCATGGTAAGGCGGCTCATGTTTTCACTGCCGAAGCCCTTGGGCGCCACCGTGATGGTTACCCGGTCTCCCGGCACCAGCCTGGTGTGGAGAACAGCCGGAGTATTGTCCCCGGTATTGATCCGCCTGAGCGGATCGCCCACCACGCTCTTACGCAGCAGGCCCTCCACATATCCCCGGCGCACGCCCTCGTTCACTGCCTGCTCAAAGCTGCCGGTAATGTGTACCTCCTGCCCTACCTCGGCAAACACCACAGCCATGCCGGTGTCCTGGCAGATGGGCATGCGGGTTTCCCGGGCAATGCGCTCATTCTGGCGCAGAAGGCCCAGCAAGTCCTTCGCCGGGGCAAAGGGCTCAGCATCCTCCGCACAGGCCAGGGCGCAGGCTACATCCTGCGGAAGGTTCCGGTTGGCCTCGATGCATAGGCGGGCTACCGTTTCCGCAATGATCTCCGCGCTGATTTCCCGCATGTTCATTCCTCCTCGCCAAAAAGCCGCTTCAGCCGCAGTCCTGCAGCCTTGACCGCGTTTTTCTTTTCGCCCCGGCTAATCAGTTCCTCCTGTGCATCCCGCAGGGAAAGGCCGGGCAGCATCAGCTCTGTCAGTCTTGCCTCAAGCGATATATCCGCCGTTGGCTTCTCCTGTTCCAGCTTCACCTGATGGAAATCCAGCGCCAGACAATATTCGCCCTTCTCTGTTTTCGGATTGTTCCGCAGCATCTCCAGCACCTCCGCCGCCGTGCCGCGGATGGTTTTCTCGTGCAGCTTGGTCAGGTCGCAGGAGGCGGAAATCCGTGCATCCGGCAGGATTTCCGCAATCACGGACACCAGTTCTGTCACCCGATAGGGTGATTCATGCACCACCGCCACAGGACACTGACCTGCCATGGACAGAAGCTTCTCCCGCAATTCCTTCTTTTCCCTGGGAAGGAAGCCATAGAAGGCGAATTCCCTTGTATCGAAGCCGCACACCGACAGCGCTGCCACCGCCGCGCAGCACCCCGGTACAGGGATGACCTCTATTCCCCTCTCCACCGCCGCCCGAACCAGCCCGAACCCGGGGTCGGACACACAGGGCGTACCCGCGTCAGTCACCACCGCCACGTCCAGATTATCAGCCAGCATTTTTTCCGCCAGCCATGCGCCCTTGCCCTCTTCGTTGTGCTGATGGCAGCTGGTCAGCGGTGTGTGGATATCGAATACCTGGCACAGCTTCATGGTGACCCGGGTGTCCTCGGCAGCAATCAGTCCCACCCGCCGCAGCGTTTCCACTGCCCGGGGCGACATGTCCTGCAGATTTCCAATGGGGGTTGCCACCACATACAACGTGGGCATCAATCCTCACCCAGCCTTTCCGCCACCCGGAGCTTGGCGCTGCGGGCCCTGGGATTGCGGGCAACCTCGTCCTCTGAAGGAGGCACAGCGCCCCTGGCCAATACCCGCACCATCGGTTTTTTCCCGCAGGTGCAGATAGGCGCCCTGGGCGGGCAGGTGCAGGGATTCTGCAGCCGCTGGAAGCACCGCTTCACCAGCCTGTCCTCCAGGGAATGGAAGGTAATCACCAGCATCCGTCCGCCGGGCTTCAGGCAGTCCACAAAGTCGCATATGGCCCTGTCCAGGGGCTCCAGCTCGTCGTTCACGGCAATGCGGATGGCCTGGAAGGTTCGTCTGGCCGGATGGCCGTCATCCTTGCGGCGAACAGCCTTGGGAATGGCCGCGTCCACCGCGTGCACCAGGTCGAAGGTGGTGGCCATCGGCTTTTGCGCGCGGTGCTCGCAGATCATCTGTGCAATCCGCACGGCCCACTTTTCCTCGCCATAGTCGCGGATGATACGGCACAGTTCCGCCTCGCTGAGGGTGTTCAGCAGCTCCGCCGCCGTCTGACCCTGGGAGGTATCCATACGCATGTCCAGCGGCGCATCCTCGTGGTAGGAAAAGCCCCGTTCGCCCCGATCCAGCTGCGGGGAGGACACGCCCAGGTCCAGCAGCACACCGTCCAGAAGCGGCGCGCCCGCTACGGTAAGCAGTTCTTTTCCATCGTGGAAATTCCCATGCAGGGCATGAAAACCTGGATAGCTGCTTAGGCGGGCTGTGGCCGCTTCGATGGCCGTCATATCCCGATCGATACCGTAGAGCGTCGCGTCACCCCCGCAAGCTCGAAGAATCGCACCGCTGTGGCCGCCGCCACCCAGCGTTCCGTCGCAATACACGCCTCCAGGATGGGGCGCCATCCACTGCAGTACTTCCTGAAGCAGCACCGGCTCGTGGATAAATTCAGCCGGCGTTTCCCGATCCGTCACCGTCAGCCCTCCTTCCGCAAAATCAAGTGGTGAAAAAACGCAATTTGCCGGAAGCTGTCCACCTGCGATACGCGGCGCTCCAGCGTAAGCATACGCTCCTGCCATGCCGGGTCGGCGTGAAGCTCCTGGCGCTGCTGCAAATCCCAGAACGTGCGCAGCCCGTAGCACTGCTCCAGCCGCAATTCCGGGCTCCATTCCAGCACTTCATTATCCTCATAGTACCGAATCGGCCCGAACTGCGCAGACATGCTGTCCCCGCCGTCCAGCAGCGCCATGGCCTCCGCCTGGTTGTCCAGAAGCACGGCCATCTGCATCACCCGACCCGCCCTGTTGTGCTTGCACAGGGACAATATGCCCCTCGGCCGCAGTACACGGCACAGCGCCCGCACAACCGCAGCCTTGTCTTCCACATATTCCAGCACATTATGACACAGCACCGCGTCAAAGCTGCATTCCGGCATGGCGTTTACCAACGTCACGTCGCCCTCCAGCTGCGTATAACGCCCGTACGCATCCCGTGCCGCCAGCATCTCAGGCGAAGGCTCTACCGCCGTCACGCGGTTCTCAGCTGCCATGTGCGCAGCCGTTACCCCTTCGCCGCTGCCGAAGTCCAGCACGTCCATGTCGCGCACAAAATCAAGCTGCTGCCACAGCATTTCCTTGAGCAGCATGTCCCAGGGAGGCAGCTTCTTCACGTTGCATCTTCCCTCCCCAGATAGCTCGCCGCCAGCACATCCACCGGCACAAAAAAGGCGCACCAGCATTCCAGGGCGAT
>CAMDVP010000091.1 GCA_945877525.1 uncultured Clostridia bacterium
GCGATCCCTCCCACCTGACCTTCTTTGAAATGCTGGGCAACTGGAGCCTGGGCGACTATTTCAAGAAGGAGGCCATCTCCTGGAGCTGGGAGTTCCTCACCAGCCCTGAATACCTGGGCCTGGACAAGGACAAGCTGGCCTTCACCGTCTTTGAGGGTGACGAGGACTGCCCCCGGGACGTGGAATCCCACGACCTGTGGCGTTCCATGGGCGTGGCGGAGGATCACATCTTCTACCTGCCCAAGGAGCACAACTGGTGGGGCCCCGCCGGCATCACCGGCCCCTGCGGCCCGGACACCGAGATGTTCATCATCGTGAAGGAGCCCTGCGGCCCCGATTGCTCCCCTGCCTGCAAGTGCGGCGCGTATCTGGAAATCTGGAACGACGTGTTCATGCAGTACAACAAGCAGCAGGACGGTTCCTTCCTGCCCCTGGCCAAGAAAAACGTGGACACCGGCATGGGCCTGGAGCGCACCATCTGCGTGCTAAACGGCAAGAAGAGCGTTTACGAAACCGATCTGTTCGAGCGGATTCTGGGCCGCATTGAGGAGCTGTCCGGCAAGAAGTACCAGGCCGACGACGAGCACAGCAAGGCCTTCCGCATCATTGCCGACCATATGCGCACTTCCACCTTCATCCTGGGCGACGACCGAGGCGTGTCCCCCTCCAATACCGACCAGGGCTATATCCTCCGCCGCCTGATCCGCCGCGCCGTGCGCTACGGCATGCAGCTGGGCATGCCCGAGGGCTTCACCGCCGAGGTGGCCCAGGTGATCATTGACCAGTACAAGGACGTATACCCCGAGCTGACCCGCAACAGCGCCTTCGTACTGGAGCAGCTGAAGCTGGAGGAGGCCCGCTTTGCCCGCACCCTCCGCCAGGGCGAGAAGGAGTTCGACAAGGTGTACAACAACGCCCTGAACACCAGGGCCCTGCTGGAGAGCATCCTGGCCGCCGGCGACAAGGCCGCCTTTGCCCGGGAGCTGGCCCAGCAGAAGAAGCTGCGCCCCTCTCCTGATATGATGCCCATCATCGACGCGACGAACGCCGGCGACGAGGCCGCCCTGGTGGCTGCCCTGCAGGCCCGCATGGCTACACTGGATACCCTGGACGGCCGCAGCGCCTTCAAGCTCTACGACACCTACGGCTTCCCCATTGAGATGACCCGCGAGTTGGCCGCCGAAAAGGGCCTGAAGGTGGACGAGGAGGACTTTGCCGAGCGCTTCAAGAAGCATCAGGAGCTGAGCCACCAGGGCGCCGACCAGAAGTTCAAGGGCGGCCTGGCCGATCACAGCGAGGAAACCGCCAAGCTGCATACGGCGACTCACCTGCTTCATGCGGCCCTGCGCAAGGTGCTGGGCGACGAGGTGGCGCAGAAGGGCTCCAACATCACTGCCGAGCGTCTGCGCTTCGACTTTTCCTTTGGCCGCAAGGTCACCAAGGAAGAGCTGGAAGAGGTGGAGAAGCTGGTCAACGAGGCCATTGCCGCCAAGGCGCCTGTGGTGTGCGAGGAGATGACCGTGCCCGAGGCCAAGGCGAAGGGCGCTATCGGCCTGTTCGAGAGCAAGTATGGTGAGAAGGTGCGCACCTACAAGATGGGCGAGTATTCCTTCGAGATCTGCGGCGGCCCCCATGCCGAGAACACCGGCGATCTGGGCAGCTTCAAGATTCTGAAGGAGGAATCCTCCTCCGCGGGCGTGCGCCGCATCAAGGCCGTAATCGGCAAGTAATCACACATTGTAAAGGCCCCCGATCCTGACCGGATCGGGGGCATTTCCTGTGGAAGAAGATACGCGCCGGGGAAGTACGATGTCTGTTAGGCAGGGAAGGGACACAGCAGGTTGCTTTGCCGGGGATGTTCTTGCAAGCTATCCTGCTGTGTGATAATATGGAACCGGACAAACCAACAAATCGCAATATGTTGAAAAGATAAAGAAAGAAATTAACGGAGAAAATGTGGTATGGACTATATCGAAATTCTTGAGGATGATTATTGTGCGTTTCACGAATTGGCAAATGCATATTATAGGGACGGTGAAGATGCAGATACATCGCAAGAAATAATTGATTCATTTATTCGTTTGATGTTTGATAAAGTCATAAACAAAGAGATATATGGTTGCTTCGTAAAGGATGAGCATAAATATATTGGATTTGCGTTATGGGCGGTTGATAGCGAGGACTTTGAATTTAGTGAGATACCCGGATTTGGTACAATTCTTGAGATTGGTCTGACTCCTTCGTATCGCTCTCATGGTTTGGGAAAGAATTTGGTTACATATGTCGAAAACAACTTACAGAAAAAGAAAATAACGCAATGTTATGTATCGGCTTATGGATCTGCACAAAAATTTTGGTCAGGTTGTGGGTATATAGAAAACGGGTTAAAAGCAAGTAATGGTTTGCCAATTATGATAAAAACCATCATTTAACAAATTTCGGTTTGTCAAGCAGCACGCGCTTCGAATGGAGTATTCCCGTATGTACGCGCTGCTTTGCAGCTGTCCCCACAAGACAAAAGGCGTGACTACTTTGGAATGTACCCAGTCCAACGGACAGTAGAAAAAAGAGACCTCCTGTTGTAGAATAGGAACTACGACAGGAGGTTATCTGTATGGCAAGGAAGTACATGAAGATAGAACAACTGGCTGAAATTGTAAGAGAGCGTCATCAGCAAGGAGAGAGCTATCGCGAAATAGCAGCCAGTTATGGTCTGGAAATGAGACAAGTAAAGAAACTGATGGAACGGCAGTGAAGGAAGCCAAGGATCAGTGGCTGGTTGACTTGGTCATTCATGATTGCAGCCTCCTGTTGTGAATCATCCTGTACCCCGGTGGTTCAGGCTCGTTGGCCGGGTGCGGGGCAGCATAGCTGCCCATGGAAAGGGCCCGAACCACAGCACTGTGAATCAGGCTTCGCCGCGGATCAGCGCAACGGCCACATCGTTCACATTGGTGCCGGTGGGGCCGGTCATGATGAGGCCGCCGGTTTTCTGCAGGGCGTGATAGGCGTCGTTGTCCGCCAGCATCTGCTCGATGGTCAGCCCATGGGACGCCAGAAGCGCTGCCGTGCTTCCGTCCACATAGCCGCCTGCCGCGTCGGTGGGGCCGTCGGTACCATCGCTGCCCACGCTGAACACCGCCGCGCCGGAAATGCCCGCGATGCCTGCCGCCGCGGCCAGCGCCAGTTCCTGATTGCGTCCGCCAAGGCCGTGCCCCGTCAGCTTCACCACTGTTTCCCCCCCTGCCAGCAGGGCCAGGGATTTGCCGCTTCTGGCATGGGTACGCACGGCGGAGGCCAGGAAGCTGCCGGCCTCCCTGGCCTGGCAGCACAGCTGGTCGGTTAGCAGCAGCGGCTCATAGCCCAATTCACGGCAGGTTTTTGCCGCGGCGGCGCACAGCTCCCGGACGCTTCCGGTAATCTGTGTGGTAACATTGCTCAGTGTCTTTGGCGTTTCCTGCGTAAGGAGCGTCCGCGCCTCATCGCTCATGCGGAGCCCGTAGCGGTTGGCAATGGCCTGGGCCTGGGCGCAGGTAGAGCTGTCCGGGCAGGCCGGGCCGGAGGCAATCATGTCCAGCGGGTCGCCCAGAATGTCGGACAGCACAATGGAAAACACCCGGGCGGGGCTGCACAGCTGGGCAAAGCGCCCACCCTTCACAGCGGAGAGACGCTTACGGATGGTGTTGATTTCCACAATATCCGCGCCGCTGGCCAGCAGCTGGCCGGTGATGTCCTGCAGCTCTGCTCCGGAGACCAGGGGCTTTTCAAACAGCGCGGAGCCGCCGCCGGAAAGCAGGAACAGCACTGTGTCCTGTGCCGTTAGTCCCTCCACCAGAGAGAGCGCCGCCGCCGTGGCCCGGAAGGACTGCTCATCCGGCACGGGATGGCCGCCCTCATAACAGTGGATGCGGGGAATAGGCCCCATGACATGGCCGTATTTGGTGCAGACCACACCCTGTTCAATCCGCTTGCCAAGACAATCGCAGGCTGCCCTGGCCATCTGCCAGGCCGCCTTGCCCGCTGCGACCAGCAGCACCCGTCCGGGAAAATCTGCATGGGCCAGGGCGCGGGCGACCGCTTCATCCGGCTGAACGGCGCGGATGGCCGCGGTAATAATGGCATCGGCATCCGCACGAAGCGTTGCGTTCATGCTGATATCCTCCTCCGTCTGATCTTTGCCTTGATTATAGCAGAATAAACCTACGGTGTCGATACCTTGCGGCAGGCTTCACAAAGGAAGAATTCTATTTTATAATAAGGGAAACACGGCGAAGGGGGAAAGCAGCTATGGAGCGGATGACGGTCAACGGAAAGCCCTATCAGGTGCAGCGGCTCCTGGGGCATGGCAAGGGCGGGTATTCCTACCTGGTGACTGATGGAAAGGCCCGCTATGTCCTGAAGCAGATCCACCACGAGCCCTGCGATTACTATCAGTTTGGCAACAAGATGGAGGCGGAGCTGCGGGATTACGCGCGGCTGAAGGAGGTGGGCATTCCCATGCCCTTGCTGCTGGAGGCGGATATTCCGAACGAACGCATCCTGAAGGAGTACATCGAAGGAGAAACTATTGCCGCCCTTGTGCCCGCGGGCGGGGTGAAGCAGGAATATCTGGAGCAGGTGCGGGCCATGTGCCGCCTGCTGTATGCTGCCGGGCTGAATATTGACTATTATCCCACCAATTTTGTGGTGCGGGAGGATACGCTGTATTATATCGACTACGAGTGCAATGAATTCATGGACGAGTGGAGCTTTGAGCGCTGGGGAATACAATACTGGCTTCCCGGAGAGCAGGCGGGCAGGACGGAGTAGCTGCTTTTCCGATCAGTATGCCCGGGGCCCCCGCTCCGGGTGGGAGGGGGGGCCCCTGCTGCAGATGCTTGGGAGGGGGGCAGGGGTCAAACCTCTGCCCCTCCGGATTGTTGGGGGAGTACACTGTCCGGGCAATGCGCGCTACCGCTGCTCAGTCCGCCTCGGGAAGGCAGTGCATCTGCGTTGTCCCAAGCACCCGGAAGCCTTCCGCGCGCCCCTTCAGGCTCCGCAGGCCGAAATCAATGGAGCGCAGGGTCAGGTACAGGCGGATGCTCCGTGCCTCGGCACAGTTTGGCGGAAACTGGGTGAGATGGCAATCAAAAATCGCCTTCATCTGCTTGTCCACATGGCCTCTCGTGGCCACATAGCGATTGGGCCGGGCGGTCATGTAGTAGGCCAGGGCCTTCACGGGGGCGCTTTTCCCGCCATAGCCTGCCATAATCCCTTCATAGGGGGCCAGACACGCCAGGCGGCGAACCGCCTGCCCCACGTTCAGATGGTCGATGTGGCACTCGCTGCGCACACAGGGGTCGGGGGCCAGCAGCACCTCGGGCTGTACCTCGCCAATCACCCGGGCAATGCCGGCGAGCAACTCCTCCTGCTTGTAGAATCCGCCGTCGGACAGATTCAGAAAGCGCACGTCCGCAACCCCCAGCAGCCCGGCGGAGCGCCGCGCCTCTTCCTCCCGTGCCCCTGCCAGCGCATCTCCCCGCAGGCCGGTCAGACCGTCGCCAAAGCGGCCGTCTGTGCAGATAAGGAAGGTTATCTGCTTGCCCATGGCCGCCAAACGGGACGCCGTGGCCCCTGCGCCGATCTCGATATCATCCGGGTGCGGCCCCACAAACAGATAGCGGCTGAAGCTCTCCAGCCGGGGTACCGGAGCCGCCGCACGCAGGGCCAGACGGGTCAGGCTCACACCGTTTCCCCCTTCCGCAGGGCCAGCTCGCCGCAGATGCGGTCATACTCGGCCTCGTCCAGCTTGTAGTGGCGGCGGTAGATCAGGTAGGAGAGCAGCATCAGCAGGAAGGGCAGCACGGTAATCATCAGGAACAGTCCCTGGGTTTGCCAGGGCTGCACGCCGGACAGGACGCTCTCGATGGAGGCCAGCTTCTCCGCCTCGGTGATGGCGCCCACAGAGGCGGCGCTTTCCAGCTGGGAAATCTGGTTGGTGCATGCGGTTACGCGGCAGATCAGATAGGACAGGGAGGTCATCGCCACAATCAGCGCCGAGCCCAGCTTGGTCAGGAAGGGCCGCAGGGAGGCAATAATGGCCTCGTCCCGCACCCCGTGGAGATATTCGTTGTATTCGACAGTGTTGATGATGGAAATCATCATCATCAGATTGAAGCTGTACTGGCCGAAGTTGGCAATCATGTAGCCGATGGTCACGGCCCAGAACCGCACGCCAGCGCCCCGAAGCGCCAGTCCTGCCGCCAGCATGACCGCATAGCCCGCGGCGGATACCATGAGCATGAACCGCATCAGGTCCTTGCGCCTGATCCGGCGGCTGATGGCGGGATAGGCAATCATCAGCACGGCGGTGGCCAGCATGCCCACGGTGTTGAAGATGGAATACAGCCCGCCGCTGTATCCGAAGTCCAGATACACATAGGTGGCGCCCAGGCCGCCCACGGCCAGGCCGTTGCCGATCTGGTGAATGAGGAAGGCCAGCGCGATCCAGCGCAGCTGATCGTTGCCGGTGATGGTGGACAGCACCCGCTTCAGACTGATGGGCGTGGCCTGCTGCGCCGCGTCGGCCGGGCGCTCCCGCACGCCGAAGATGGTGAAGCACATGAACAGCGGCGACAGAATGCTGATAATGACGGCAATGCGGCCATAGGCCGTCATGGCGTTGCCGCCCAGGGCCATGCCGCCGGCGGTGAAGATGGGGATGAGCATGGAGGCCAGGGTGCCGCCGATGCCCGCGAACAGCGTGGCGCGGCTGGTGAACTGATTGCGCGCGTCCGCGTCGGAGGAAAGGGCCGCCACCATGCCCCAGTAGGAAATATCGTGCATGGTATAGGCGATGGAGTGCAGGAAGTACATCACGCCAAAGAACACAATGAAGCTCCAGCCCTGGAGGGAAGAGTTGAACGTGGCGATCACCACCGCCGAGGTGGACAGAATGCCGATGGCCAGCCAGGGCTTAAACTTGCCGAAGCGGGTGCGGGTACGCTCGATGATATTGCCCATGACGGGATCGTTGAGCGCGTCGAACACCCGTGCCGCCACCATAATGGCGGTGATGGCGCTCAGCTGCGCGGCGGTGAGCTGCCTGGTAAACATCACATAGGTGAACAGAAAGTTGGTAAACAGGCAATAGGTCATATCCCTGCCCACCGTTCCCAGGGGGAACATCCACAGATTGCGGCGGTTGCGTTTTTTCTCATCCATAAAGCAGAACCTCCAGGCAATGATTTCTCCTGATTGTACCATGTCCGCCTGTACTTTGCAATTCCGCATGCTTCCCCGCCGCTTTGCGGCACAATAAAAATACATCGGAAAAACCACGCCAGACTTTACATACGCTGCCATATGCTGTAAAATTAAACCATCACATGATAGGGAGGAAAACCGCATGAAAACCAACCGGAGTCTTCTGACGCTCATTTTGCTTTCCATCGTTACCTTCGGCATCTATGGATTGTATTTTTGGAGCAAATACGCTGAAGATATGAACATCGTGTGCAATGGCGACGGCAAGCACACCCGCGGCATTCTGGCCAGGATCATCTTCAGTATCCTAACCCTGGGCATCTATGAACTTGTGTGGATGTACGGCGTGGGCGACCGCATTGCGGTCAACGCCCACAAGCGCAATATCTACTGCAATACCAACGGAGGCAGCGTCCTGATGTGGTATCTTCTGGGAAGCTTCATTCTTGTCGGCCCTTTCGTGGCTGTGCATAAGATGATTTCCGGCCTGAACGCTTTATGCAGCAACTACAATGACGCTGGCTACGGCAATGGCGCTACCGTTAATGTCAACATCAACACTTAAGGTAAAACCGCACAATTCGGCTGCGGTGGCGATGCCTTTTCCGCCGCCGTACTATCACATTGATTTGGTATCGGCTTGATTTCTTTTGGGCTTTCTTATCGGGAAGCCCTTTTTTGCTGCCCGGAGTGTTCCCTGGACAAATCCCCCCGCTCCGTGCTACAATCAGAAAAAACCCATCAAAGGAGGATGCGTTCATGAAACGGCTGCTTTGCCTGCTCATGGTGCTGTGCTGCCTTGTGCCTTGCACGGCCATGGCCCGGGAAACGGATATGCATTTCAACTGGTACGAGGTTTTCGTGTATTCCTATCAGGATTCCAACGGTGACGGCGTGGGCGACCTGCCGGGGTTGCTCTCCCGGCTGGACTACATCAGCGCCCTGGGCTACAACGGACTGTGGCTGATGCCCGTGATGCCAAGCCCCAGCTATCACAAGTATGATGTGACAGACTACCGGGCCGTCGATCCGCAGTACGGCACCCTGGAGGACATGCGCGCCCTGGTGGAGGCCTGCCATGAGCGGGACATGCGCATCATCATCGACCTGCCTGTCAACCATACCTCCACCGGGCATCCGTGGTTTACCGCCGCCTGCGAAGCCCTGCGGAAGGGGGACGAAGGCTGCCCCTATGTGGACTACTACTGCTTCAGCCATGAAAACGGCTCCAGGATGGTGCCCGTGTCCGGCACGGACTGGTATTATGAGGAGCAGTTTTCCGGCGGAAACATGCCCGACCTGAACCTGAACAGCCCCTCCGTGCAGGAGGAAATCCGCTCCATCATGGCCTTCTGGCTGCAGGATGTGGGAGCGGACGGCTTCCGCCTGGATGCGGTGACCAGCTATTTCGCCTCGGACACGGAGCGGAACATCGCCTTCCTTTCCTGGCTGAAGCAGACTGCTGAAGAGCTCAAGCCCGGCAGCTATCTGGTGGGCGAGGTGTGGGCGGGGCTGAACGCGATTGCGGAATACTACGCCAGCGGCGTGGACAGCTTCTTCCTGTTCCCCGTGTCCCAGGCGGAGGGGTACATCGCCGCGGCGCTTCGCTCCCGCAAGCCTGCCGCGGCCTATGTGCAGGCCATCGACAAACTGGAGCAGGCCATTCCGGAGGGCGTGTGGGCGCCCTTCCTGAGCAACCACGATACCGGGCGCACCATCGGCAGCCTGCAGGCGCGCCAGGTGCCGGAGAAGGCCAAGTTCGCCGAGGGGCTGCTGGGCATGCTGGGCGGCAACGCTTTTACCTACTACGGCGAGGAAATCGGTATGGTGGGCTCGGGGGACGACCCCAACAAGCGCCTGCCCATGTACTGGAACGACACGGACATGACCGCCCTGCCTCCCGGTGTGACCAAGGTGGAATACGCCTATCCCTGTGCCGATACCCAGATAGAGGACTCCGCCTCCCTGCTGAACTACTGCCGGGAGGTCAACCTGGCCCGGCTGCAGACCCCCGCCATCGCCCGGGGAAAGAACGAAACGGTCTTTTCCAATGAGCTGACCTGCCTTATGCGCCGCACCCTGGAGGAGGATATGTGCTACATTGCCATCAACTGCTCCTCCAAGGCCGCGCAGACCGTCACGCTGCCAGAGGCGGGGCTGTCCATCGTGTCCGACCTGGAAACCGGCGCGGACGCCGCGGCCCTTTCCGGCACAGAGCTGACGCTTCCCCCTTATGCTATCGTGATTCTGTCCTCTGACTGAGTGAAAGGAGGCTCCCCATGCTCAAAAGGCTGCTTGCGCTGCTGCTGACCCTGTGCCTTGCGCCTCTCCCCGCCCTGGGGGAGGAATGCCCGCTGTACATCCGCCATGTGGAAAACCTGCCGGAGGACTTTATTCTGGGCATGGACGTGTCCTCGGTGCTTTCGCTGGAAGCGGCGGGGGTGAAGTATTACGATTTTGACGGACAGGAAAGGGATCTGTTTGCCATCCTGGCGGAGAACGGCGTCAACTATATCCGCGCCAGGGTGTGGAACGACCCCTTTGATGGTGAGGGCCGCGGCTATGGCGGGGGCAACTGCGACATTGCCGCCGCGGTGGAGATCGGCCGCCGCGCCATGGCCCACGGCATGCGCCTGCTGGTGGATTTCCACTACTCCGACTTCTGGGCCGACCCCAGCAAGCAGCAGGCCCCCAAGGCCTGGGAGGGCATGAAAATTGCCGAAAAGGCCGAGGCGCTGTACGCCTATACCGCGGACTGCCTGTATCAGCTGAAGGACGCCGGCGTGGACGTGGGCATGGTGCAGCTGGGCAACGAAACCAACGGCAGGCTCTGCGGTGAAAAGACATGGATGAACATCTATAAGCTGATGCGGGAGGGCAGCCGCGCCGTGCGGGAGGTGTTCCCCGAGGCGCTGGTGGCCGTGCACTTCGCCAACCCGGAAAGCGCGGGCAGCTACATGACCTATGCCTCCAAGCTGGCCTACTACAATCTTGACTACGATGTGTTCGCCACCAGCTACTACCCCTACTGGCACGGTACGCTGGACAACCTGACGCAGGTGCTCTCCGATGTGGCCGATACCTATGGCAAGCAGGTGATGGTGGCCGAAACCAGCTATGCCTATACCCTGATGGACGGCGATTTCAGCGGCAACACCATCGGCGAGGGCGGCGCGTATGAGAAGCCGTACCCCATCACGGTACAGGGGCAGGCCAACGAGGTGGCCGACGTTATCGCCGCGGTGAACGCCATCGGCGGGCTGGGTGTGTTCTACTGGGAGGGCGCGTGGATTCCCGTGGGCGGAGCTTCCTATGAGGAAAACGCCGCTTTGTGGGAGCAGCATGGCGCGGGCTGGGCGTCCAGCTATGCCGGGGCGTATGATCCCAAGGACGCGGGCATATACTATGGCGGAAGCGCCTGCGACAACCAGGCCCTGTTCGATTTTGAAGGGCA
>CAMDVP010000092.1 GCA_945877525.1 uncultured Clostridia bacterium
GAAGGCGGAGGTTTCGCGCCTGCGGGCGGCGTCCGCAGCCTCAATCGTCGCGGCCCAAAGCCGCTCGTTTCGGCTGACTCGTTCGGCTTTCTCATTGTCGCCACTGGCGACGAAAGCCTCTCTCCCCAAAGGGCTTTCCGATCGCCCTTTGGAAACCTTCGGGGCTATCTCTTTACTGCTACACTTTTATTGCAGCAAAGCACGACTTGTGCATACCCCTTTAGGCATACCAAAAGCGCCCATGACAGGTGGCTGTCACAGGCGCTTTTACTACTGTGTGATGAATGTTACAGCTTCTGGCCGCATCCCGCGCAGAACTTCGCGCCGGGCTGTACAGCCGCGCCGCAGCCGGGACATACGCCCTCAGCCGCCTGCTTCTGGCCGCAGTTGGGGCAGAACTTCGCGCCGGGGGTCAGGGGCTGACCACAGTTCGGGCAGAAGCCGCCCTTGGCCGCAGGAGCGGCAGGCTGCTGCGCTGGCTGCTGCTGCGCCATCTGCTGGGTGAACAGCTGCCCCATGGCCATGCCGGCGCCCATGCCTGCGCCAATGCCCGCGCCGCCGCCGGGGTTGTTCGCGGCCTCGCGCATGGCTTCCGCCGCCTGATACTGGGTGTACTTGTTCAGGTCGCCCAGCACGCCCATGGAGGTGCGGCGGTCCATGGTCTTTTCCACTTCCTCGGGAAGGGAAATGTTTTCAATCACAAAGCTCGCCAGGCTCAGGCCAAGAGGTGCCAGCTTGGGGTTAATGGCCTGCAGCGCGTAATTGGACAGTTCGTCATAGTTTGCTGCCAGGTCGAGGGCCGGAATCTTGCTCTCGGCAATGGCATCGCTCAGGCCGCTGACCAGGGTGCGCTTGATCTGCCCTTCCACACCGTCCACCGTGAACAGGCTGGCGGTGCCGAAGACCTCCTTGAGGAAGGTCACAGGATCGGTCACCCGGAAGGAGTAGATACCGAAGGCGCGCAGGCGGATCATGCCGAACTCGCTGTCGCGCATCATCACGGGATTGGTGGTGCCCCACTTGCGGTCGAGGAACTGCTTGGTGTTGACGAAGTACACATCCGCCTTGAAGGGGCTGTTGAAGCCGAATTTCCATGCCTTCAGCTTGGTCATGATGGGCATGTTGGAGGTTTGCAGTTCGTAGCGGCCGGGCTGATACACATCCGCCAGCTGCCCCTCGTTGACAAAGATAGCAACCTGGCTTTCCCGCACGGTGAGCTGTGCGCCCATCATGATTTCCTTGCCGTTCATGTCGTACTTGTGAACCATCGTATCCTTGCCGGGATCGGTCCACTCAATCACGTCGATGCATTGTCCCCGAAGCATATCCAGAATGCCCATGGTAGTCCCCTCCTTATATGATAGGTATGTATGATTGTATCCTTCGGCTTATTCTCCCACGGCCAGCGAGGGCAGGTTCGGCAGCACACGGATGCTGGCGATGCTCAGGCTCAGCCCCAGGTATTCGCTGACCAGGCCGATGCATTCCTGGGCGTGAGCGGATACCAGCCCGGTCATGGAATCCTCCTGCTCGGACGCCTCGCCCAGCATGGGGCAGGCCAGCAGGAAGATACGCTCATCCGGCAGCACAGAGGCCAGCATACGCATGCCGCTCAGTTCGACGCCGAAGAAATTGCGCAGCGCCACCTCCAGCCGCTCGCTGCCGTAATGCCAGCGGCCCTTGAGATAGCTGTCGCCCTCGGGCATGGCCAGCTCCACCACCACGCAGGGGCGGGCGGGATCCATCCGGCTGCGCAGCAGGCGCATCCGGCGCACCACCTCGTCCTTGCCGGCAATTTTCCCACCCAGCAGCGCCCGGAAAAACTCGTGCCGGCACAGCTGCATCATATCAGCCTCGCCGAAGCTGTCGTTGGAAAAATCCGCATGGGTGCGGTTCAAAAGCGTCCGAAGCTCGCATACGGCATTGACCACCTCGGCCTGGGTGCGCCCCGCCTCGAATATGGGCAACAGCGGATAATCCTCGGCCAGGCACGCGCCAAGCAGCTTTTCATCCCGGTCACTCAGGGCATAAGCAATGCCGTCGGCATGGTGCCTCTTCAGGCTGTCAATCGCGCCCTGGGCGGAGGACACCATCCGCGGCGCCTTGAAGCCCAGGCTTTCCCAGGAGCTGACCGCTCCAAAGGCGTTCATAATTTCGGGCCGGTCCGTCGCCAACAGAAGCTTGTACATCCGTCAACCTCCATCAATCATCAATGAGAACAAATCTATTATACCTTGCCCGGGCCAAAAACACAAATGTTTTATCGAAATTTGCATGCATCCGGTCAGTCTTTGCCCCTGCCGCCCAGATAATAATCCCGCAGCACCTTGAAATGCAGGCACGGCGGCCCGTCGTGCAGGAACACGGCCAGGTGCTGGTCGGGACTGGCCACCCGCAGGCGGAAGGGAATGCGCCGTCTTTTCAGCACTCGCGCCACCTTTCTTCCCAGCCGCACCGGATCAGATCCGCCCTGCTCGTCCCGGTCAATGCGGGATGTGGCACTGAGGAAACCGTCCCGGTAGGGCGACTGCTCCCCCATGGCCGCAGCGTGGGTGCGGTAGACCCTGCTGCCGCCCCGGTGATCCCCCGGCTCCACCAGGCACACCTGGATGCCAAAGGAGCGGCACTCCATGGCCAGGCATTCGGCATAGCCCTCCATGGCATGCTTGGCGGCCGTGTACGCGCTCTGGAAGGGCACGCCCAGCAGCCCGTTGATGGAAGAAAACAGGACGATTTTTCCCCCGCCTGCCTTGCGCATCAGCGGCAGCACATGCTGGTTCATCCTCACCATGCCAAAGAAATTCGTGTCCATTACCCGCCGGTACTCCTCCAGGGAAGTTTCCTCACAGGAGCCCAGCACCAGCACCCCGGCGCACTGCACCAGGGCGTCCACCCCAGGGGATATGACCAGGGCCGCGCGGCAGAACGCGTCGATGCTCTCCTCGCTCGTCACGTCCAGCGGAAGGCGGTCAATACCCTCCGCCTGCCCTGCGGAGAAGGATCGGGCTCCGGCAATCACCTGATGCCCTGCATCCCGCAAGGCCCGGGCGGCATACAGTCCCAGCCCGCTGGATGCGCCCGTTATCCACACCGTCATGCCCGATCCTCCAGAAGGCGCTGCACCACCTGCTGGGAGTGCGACGCCGCCAGGCGGACAAAGGTTGGATAATCCATGTCGGACTGGCCGTTGGCCTGGTCGGAAATAGAGCGTACAACACCGCAGGGAACACCATGCACATAGCAGGCATGAGCCACCGCCGCGCCCTCCATCTCCACGGCCTTTGCGCCGAACAGATCGTGGATGCGCCTGCGCACATCCCCGCGGTTGATGAACTGATCCCCCGTGGCAATGACGCCCCGGTGTACCCGCACGTTTTCCAGCGTCCGGGCTGCGCGCTCAAGGCGGTCGCCAAGGGCTGCGTCGCAGGGGAATTCCACCAGATTCACCTTGCTCACCAGCCCCACGGGATCCCCCAGGGGCGAGGTGTCACAGTCGTGCTGCACCGCGCAGGTGGCAATCACCATGTCCCCGATGGACACCTGCTCGTCCCCCGCGCCGGCCACGCCCAGATTCAGCACCCAGTCGGGGTGGAAGGCAAAAATCATGCTCTGGGCGCACAGGGCGGCGTTGATCTTTCCCGGCCCGCACACCGCCAGCACCGCCTCCTGCCCGAACAGCCTTCCCGACACAAACGTGTCCATGCCGATGCGCTTTTCCGTGCGACCCTCCAGTTGAACCATCAGGCCCTCTACCTCCACGGCCATCGCGCCAATCAGTCCGACCATGCCCACGCCTCCTTTGTATCAAGCGAATGCACTTATTATAGAGTCTTTTTCCCATGCCGTCAACCGCCCGCGCATGAACCATCGCTTTTCACGCACAATACCCTCGAAGGGAGGTGCGTGTCGTCATGCCCGTCTGCCTACTTGTTATGTATCTTGTGCTGATCACCCCCCTGCGCCTGACCGTATGCCTGAGCCATGCGGGGGAAACCCGGCTGCTTGTGCGCGTGCAGGTTTGGGGCATTCCCCTTACATGGCGCATCCGCTCGAAGCGGCTTCGGAGCGGCCGTGTCACCACCCTGCTGCGCAAAAACCGTCCGCCCAGGGAGGCGCCGCCGGACACGGGACGCCGCATACAGGTCGTGGCCGGGGCGTATCTTCGCAGCAACCGAGCCCGGGCTTTTCTCCGGGAACATGTGCGCCTGCTCAGCTTGGAGGCACTGGTGTGCATCGCCCTTTCCGACGCGGCGAAGACCGCCCTGACCTCAGGGCTGCTGGGCGCGCTCAGCCGCCTGCTCTCCCTGGGGATGCAGGGGCGGGTCCGGGTGCAGGTGATTCCCGCGTTCTTCCATCAGCAAACAACAGTGCAGGCCCGGTGCATACTTTTCCTCCGTCTGGGGACGATACTCTTCACAGCGGCCCTGGCGGGCGCGGCTTATCTGCTGGAAAAGCGTGAGCATCCGTCACCCCGCGCAAAGGAGGCGTAAAAATGGATCATCCCATTGGCGAACTGATGCAGACGGCCATGTCCTCCATCAAGGACATGGTAGATGTGAACACGGTCATTGGCGACCCGGTGGTGGCCACCTCCGGGGCCACCATTATCCCCATCTCCAAGGTGAGCTTCGGCTATGTCACCGCAGGGGGCGACCTGAGCTTTCAGGAAAAGGTCAGGCAGCCCATGCCCCAGGCGGAGTTTCCCTTTGCAGGGGGTAGCGGCGCGGGGGTGTCGGTGCAGCCGGTGGGGTTTCTGGTGGTCAGCGGCGACTCGGTGCGCATGCTGCCGGCTCAGTCGCTCTCCGTGGCGGACCGCATGGTGGAGCTGCTGCCGGGCGTGGTGGAGGATGTGAAGAACATGTTCCTCAAGCCCGCCTCCGGACAGGGCGGCGCGCAGTGAAACGGCTTGCCCCGGCGCTGCTTGCGGCGCTGTTTTTGATACTTCTGCCCTGCGCCGCCTCGGCCCGGGAGGTGTCCACCTCCGCCAAATCCTGCGTCATCATCGACGAGTGCAGCGGCCGGGTGCTGCTTTCCCACCATGCGGATACGCCCCTGCCCATGGCCTCCACTACCAAGGTCATGACCGCGCTGCTGGCCCTCGAAAGAGGCAATCTGTCCGACCCCGTCACTTGCGGGCGCAACGCCTTTGGCGTGCCCGGCACCAGCATTTACCTGAGCCTGGGCGAAACCCTCACCCTGGAGCAGATGCTCTACGGGCTCATGCTGCAAAGCGGCAACGACGCGGCTGTGGCCATTGCCGAGCATATCGGCGGCACAGCGGAGGAATTCTGCCGCATGATGACCGCGCGCGCCCGGGAACTTGGCTGCACGGACACGGTGTTTCTCACGCCCCACGGCCTTCCCTGCGACGGACACCACACCACCGCCCATGACCTGGCCCTCATTGCCCGGGAGGCCATGACCCATGAGACCTTCCGCGCCATTGTATCCACCCGGCGGGCGAAAATTCCCTGGCAGGGCAGGGACTATGACCGGGTGCTCAACAACAAAAACCGTCTCCTTGCCACCTATGAGGGCACCACGGGCATCAAAACCGGCTACACCCGCGCGGCGGGCAGGTGCCTGGTGTTCGGCGCAGAGCGGGACGGCATGCGCATCATTGGCGTGGTGCTGAACTGCCCGGACTGGTTTGGCGAGGCGGCACGGCTGATGGATACAGCCTTCGCGGAATACGAGGCCATCACCCTCCTGCGCACCGGCGACTGCCTGCGCACGCTGCCCGTGGCATTATCCGGCGGAGGCGAGGTGTCCGCCGTGCTTGCCGCTGACCTCACCTGCGTGGCGGAAAAAAACGCCCTGCCGGCCGTGGAGCTGTCCCTGCCGGACAGCATGACGGCACCTGTGACGGCAGGACAAACATTGGGCGAAGCAAGGCTTGTATGGCAGGGGGAAACGCTGTGCGCCGTGCCGGTCATTGCCGGGCAGACGGTGCCCCGGGACGATTTTCCCGCCAGGTGGGAACGGTTTCTGGCGCTATGGCCCCTGCTTGCCGTTGAGCCTTCACCCGTCCAATAGACAAATCATCTGAATGTCGCAGGGCTCCTCCGCCGCGCTTTCGGGGTCTATTTCCTCCGCGGGCGCGGGAACACATCCATAGGCGCGATAGGCCGCCTGGGTTTCCATGGCGGAGCAGGCGGAGATGTACAGCCCGCTGTATCCCCGGCAGCGTGCCTCCCCGCAGGCCATGTCGAACAGATGCCTGCCAATGCCCCTGCGTCGATAGGGCTCGGACACATGAAAGCTGTCCAGCTTCATCAGCTGCTTCCGGCTGCCCGCGGCCCCATTCAGCAGCACATACCCGACTGCTTCTCCCGCGATCAGCGCGCCAAAGGCCGCGCCGCCCTCCCGCACTACGCGGAGAATCCGCTCCGCCCGGTTCCGGCGTTCCTCCAGGTTCCAATCCTCCACAAAGGCGACGGGCCGGAGCATCAGCTTCTCCCCTTCCCACCGCCAGCACGCCGTAACCTGCTGGCGCCGCACAAAATGATCCAGACTCAGAGGGGTAAAGTTGTTCCCGTCCAGCGGTGCATAGGTTACATCCTGCACAGGCATTCCTCCATCCAGTCATGCACAATCTTCGCGTCCCCCGCAGCCATAAAGGGATGCTCGCATCCCGGCGCAACGGTCAGGCGGCAGCCGAAGCGCTCCGCAAAGCCCTGCATTGTCTGCAGGGCCTGCATATTGTCCTTTTCCGCCAACAGAATGCTTGTGGGCTGCGTCCAGCGCGTGACGGGGTGCTCCTTCACCCACTGGGCATAGCGCCAGGACAGCGTATCGACGGGCGTGGGGATTTCCCCCTCCTGCCGCAGCCGCTCCTCCGTCACGCCAAACCAGCCGTACATTCGGTGGATCAGCTCATCCATGTCCACAATGGGCGATTGCAGCAGGCACTGCTCAAAGGGCACATCCTCATAGGCATGCAGCGCAAAAAACGCTCCCAGGCTGCATGCGAACAGCCCCAGTCGCGGCCACCGCGCCCGCACCCAGGCCAGCACCGTGCAAAGGTCGGCTATCCCCTCCCATACGTCGCATGGCTCGGGGCTATCCGCCCGTTCGCCATGGCGGGGCAGGTCGAAGCTCACCGTCTGCCAGCCATGACAATCCGCCAGGGCGGCAAAATTCTCCGCATATTCCTTTTGTGATTGCTTTCCATGCACATGGACAAACACCTTGTCGCTGTCTTCGCCCCACACCAGACAGGGCACGCGGCCAAGGCGCACTGCTTCTTTTTTCATTGTTCACGCTCCTTGAAACAGCGGTCTGCGCCACTGCGCCCTTCGCAGCAGCGTATCCAGCAGCGCATCCGCGCCAGCCATATCACCTCTGGCCAGCAGGTTCTTCAAACTGTCGTCGCCAAACACCAGGTCAAACCGCCACAGCGCGGCGCAGAGCGCATCCATGTGCCGGGCCAGTTCCTTCTCCTGCGCCGTCAATGGACGGATGCTCTCATATCCTTCGAGGAATGCCCTTAAAAGCCCCAGAGAAAACACCTCCGTGGGCTCCTGCCCGTAGTCCATCAGGCGCGACACGAAGATTCCCTGCATGATCGCGTCCACAAGGGGAACCGCGTCCCCGCAGTTGTTGAAATCAAACATGCCGATTTCCCCATCCGACGTACGGTAGAGGTTGCAGTCGCTCAGGTCGCCCTGGGTAGCGCAGCGCGGATACGCTGCCAGCGGCGACAAAGCCGCCTGATGGTCATGGCACAGGGCAAGCACATTTTCCGCCTTGCCCCGGAGCGGATCAGGCATCCCGGTCAGCTGTTCCTCCAGCATGGCAAAGGAAAACAGGTCATTTTCCCCCAGCGCGTCAAACAGCACCGGGTAGTCCACATGGCAGCCCGCCCGCAGGGAAATCTCATGGGCGCGGGCATGCATGCGGCCAATCTGCCGGGCGGTTTCCACGTTGATGATTTGCAGCTGCCCCTTCACGAAATCCTCCACCGTCACCTGTATTTCCCTGCCCATGATGTTCCACAGGGTAACAAAGCGTTCTCCCGCGGCATAGTGCCTTGCGGTGGGTACGCCATGGCACCGCAGCGTTTCCGAGAAAGCCGTCTGGGCCTCCATGACGGACGCAGGGTACTCTTCCTCCCGTAAAAGCTTGATGACCACCGGCTCGCGGTCATCAAGCTCGGCACGGAGAATCAGCCGCACCTCATCAGTGGGGTTGTCTCCCTCGTCGTAATGATAGCGCAGTAGCTCCTTCAGCGCGGTGATCCGTCGGTCAATCCCATATGCCCGCAGAATATCCTGGGCCTGTCCGATATCCACTTCAAAGCGTTCCATCAATTCTCCCTCATAAAAACTGCGGAAGAGCGCCGTGTCCTTCCGCAGCAAGGCTCCGTTTGCCTTGGTTGTCGTATGCTTATGCCTTTCCGCTGAGAATATCCATGCCCTGTTCCTCCTGGAACTGGTTGGTATACAGCTGATAGTAGTACCCCTGACGGGCAATCAGCTGGCGATGGGTGCCATCCTCAATGATTTTGCCGTCGTGAATCACCAGAATGCGGTCGGCGGAGCGAATGGTGGACAGGCGGTGCGCAATGATGAAGCTTGTGCGCCCGGACAGCACCGTCTGAATGGCGGATTGAATCAGCTGCTCGGTTTCGGTGTCCACCGAGGAGGTGGCCTCGTCCAGCACAAAGATGGAAGGATTGGTCAGGATGGCCCGGGCAAAGGAAATCAACTGCTTCTGCCCGGTGGACAGGCGGTTGCCGCCCTCGCCCACCCTGGCGTCGAAACCGTCCTGCATTTTGAGGATGAACTCCTCCGCGCCCACCATCCGCGCTGCCCGGCGAACCTCCTCGTCGGTGGCGTCGGGGCGGCCGTAGCGGATGTTGTCCGCCACGGTGCCGGAGAACAGGTGGGGCGACTGCAGCACATAGCCCAGGTTGCTCTGCAGCCACAGCTGGCTGCGGGTGCGGTAGTCCGCGCCGTCAATCAGGATGCGGCCCTCCGTGGGCTCGTAGAAGCGGCAGATCAGGTTGACGATGGTGCTCTTGCCGCTGCCGGTTTCGCCCACCAGCGCCACGGTCTGCCCGTGGTTCACATGCAGGTTGAAGTGCTCCAGCACCTTTTCGCCGTCCTTATAGCGGAAGGTCACGTCCTCAAAGTCAATGTCGCCAACGAGCCTGGGCCAGTTCTCCTTCTTCGGGTGGAAGTTATCGCCAAAGACGGCCTCCACCTCAGGGGAGTCCACAATGTCCGGCTCGGTTTCCAGCAGGCTGATAACGCGCTCCGCCGCTGCCTGGGAGGACTGCATTTCCGCGAAGATGCGGGCAATGTCGCGCACCGGCTGGAAGAACTGCACAGTATAGTTGACAAACACCTGCAGGGTACCGATGGTCATGCCGGTTTCCGCTACCGCAGAGGCCAGCACCTCATTGCCGCCCTGCCACAGCACATAGGCCGTGGCCAGGCTGCCAAGGGACACCACGATGGGCAGGAACAGCGCCGACAGCGTGGCCGCGCGGACGGACGCGTCGCGCATCTGCCCCGCCACCTCGTTGAATTCCTCCACGTTCATGTTTTCCCGCACGAGGGTCTTGGTGGTTTTCGCGCCGTTGATGCCCTCGTTGAAACCGGCGGTAATCTGGCTGTTGCGCTTGCGCACCTGGCGATAGGCATTGAGAATGCCCTTCTGGAACTTCCAGGAAATCACCGCCAGGGGCGGCAGCACCAGCAGCACCACCAGGGACAGCCGCCAGTTCAGAACAAACATCTGCACCGAGCAGGCCACCAGGAACACCGCGCCCCAGCACAGGTCCACCAGCGACCAGCCCACCGTGTCGCCCAGACGCTGGGTATCGTTGGTGAGCCTGCTCATGAGATAGCCTACGGGCATGCGGTCGTAATAGGAAAAGGGCAGCTCCTGGAGCTTTTTGAAGCCCAGCTTGCGGATGAGGTAGCACATGCCGGTTTCCACATAGCCGCTCTGCCGGATGAAGCCGTAGATGGTACCCACCTGGATGCCCAGCAGCAGCACATAGATGGCTGAGAACAGCACAAGTCCGTCGGACACATGGTTCGCGATGAAGTGGTCGATGGCATAGGCGTTCATCATGGGCAGCGCCACGTCAATCATGGCGGACATGGCCATCATGAGCACAATGCACCAAAGGTTTTTGTGAAAGGGCCTGGCGATTTTCAGCAGTTTGATCCACAGAGATGCGTCAAACCGCTTGGTATAGTCTTCCTCCTGAAAGGACTGCATCAGTCTGTCACCTCCTCCGCCCTGGCCTGCTTGAGTTCCTCCTCCAGGGCGCTCTGAATGCTGTTGATGCGCTGATACAGCCCCGGCTGCCGGCAAAGCTCCGCATGGGTGCCCTGCTGGGTAATCCGGCCGTTTTCCAGCACCAGGATCATGTCCGCCTGGCTCAGGGTGGTGATCCGGTGGCTGATAATCAGCGTGGTCATGCCTGTCTTTTCTTTTCTGAGGGCGGCGCGGATCTGCGCGTCGGTCTCAGTATCCACGGCGGAAAGGGAATCGTCGAAAATGAGAATATTGTTGTCCTTGAGCAGGGTACGGGCAATGGCGATGCGCTGCTTCTGTCCGCCGGAGAGTGTCACGCCCC
>CAMDVP010000093.1 GCA_945877525.1 uncultured Clostridia bacterium
GATATTCTTTACTACACGCGTGTTATCAAGCGTTGCAGTCATGCTGAAACGCCTGTTCTGCGGCTGGTGGGGCTGAGGCTCTGTTGCAGGCTGAGGCATGGGATTATCATTGGGTGATTCAGGTTGTTCCACCTCTGGAACTTTCCACGGATTCGGTTGAGGTTGAGGTTCAGGTTTGGCCTGTGCTTCTGCATTCTTCTGCTTGAGTGCAGCAATCTGTTTGACCAAGTAACCTGAGCGATCAACAAAGCCAACGTACTGGTTGTACTTCAGCGCAATGTACTTACCATCGGTTACGCTATCGGCATATGCAAAGTAATCCTCAGAATTGACGCCATTCTGAATGCACGTTTGGAGCACTTCGAAGGACGCCAGACGCGGCAGATAGCAGTAAGTGCACAGCAGTTTCCAAAGTTCATCAACCTTGATCTCATTACGGCCCTGCCATAGCAGGTCTTCCAACTGCATATTGAGTAGTGCCGGTGCCCATGTAGTAATCAACTGCTCGTTTTGCTGCATTTTTCTTGCTGCTTTCACGATGATGTTGTCACTTCCACCACGAATGCTGATCTCTTCCCACACAATCGTTTTCAGATCAGCCTCGCGATCAATGTAAGGCACCAGCAGATGACAGTAGGTTTCCAGAATGCGAGCTTCAACCGTTTGGTCGCAACGCTGAATATTGTTGGCAGTTTCACGATTCTGTGCTGCATCCAGGTTCAAATCAACGCTATCATCCCTAATGGATACCCATGCAAGGAAGCGCTTCACTTCCTCTCGAAGAGAAGACATCATGTTCTGATCAGGTGCAACGAAGGCAAGCATGTTTTTGTAGATACGCGGCGACAGACCACGAGTGTTGAGGATTACCTCAGCTGCCTTGATAGCAATATCGTTTGGTTCATTGCGTTTATAGGTCTGGTTGTACTTCAGGATCACCAGACCGACGTCCTGCTCATCACTGACATCCATGGAGCTTTCGGGACAAACGTGCACACGCCCAAATGGACGCTCCTTGTGCATCTTCCTAAGGCGACGTTCGATCTCCATCTCCACTTCTTCATTGGTTCGCTGGCTGGCACGATCCTCGACAGTTTTGCGAAGCGTCGGACGGGTATCAAACCAGAAACGATCATTCGACGGATTACTGTACAGGTACGTCAGGGATCCCTGTAACGTGCTAAGCGCATCGTTGAAAGTTGCGATGTTTTCACCCGGCTGTACACAACCCAAGCGGATGCGGGACGTTTCCAAACCACGGATCTTGTCATTTCGTGTGCTGGGGGCACTACCCAACATAACAGTACGGGCGACACGACGTGCAGCCATCACGAGGCCAAAGCGACCGTTTTCCTGATCTTTCTGATACGGAATCGATGCTTTGCCATCGACTTCATGATCCACGATGGCGTTCCAGTTATCGCCGACATGACGGGTCAGTTCGTCACGGATATTTGCCACATCCAAAGAGATGGAACCAGGCATGATGAGCAGACTACCATCTTGATTCATCCAGAGATTGTGAACCACTGCAGCCATGAGGCGGAGGACGCCGCGCGTTTTCTGGAAGCGTTCAATGGTTGCCCAATCCTCGTAGAGACGATCGAAAATCTCTGGATGGATGGGATAACAGGAGCGCATCCGCTGGAAATAGTCCACCTCTTTTGCATTCGTGGGGAAATCAGCAGCGTTTTCCTGATACATTTGGCTGAAGGCCATGCAAACACTATCACGAGCACCTTCATCCTTGCAGTTCAGAAACAGTCTGCGGCGAACAATCTCAAAGCCTTCATCGGCAGCTACAGGCTTCCAAATGGCCTCCATACGGCCAAACGTGTGCTCAATCGCCGAAAGTGCCTGTTGACCACCGCTGCCTTCTTCACCGATTTCAATATTGGATTCCGGGATGGAGGCAACCACAAGGCTGTTCTGGCTGGCTCTTGCTGCTTCAGTGATCTCCTGAATGAACGAAATGAGGTTGTCAAAGGAACCGGCAGGCAGACCATCTACCTTCCAGAGCTTCTTTGCATAAGCAACCAGCTCATCAATCAGAACTACGCAGGGGCCGCAGGCATCAAACAGATTTTTGATGGTTTCGCTACCCGGAGAAACGCCTTTCTTGTCGGCATCCTTGATCATGTCGTAGAGCTTCGGTATACCAGCATCCTTTGCAAGCTGATAGGCCATTTCACCCCAAAGCGTGTTGACCGTGATGCCAGGAATGTCAGACGGGCGCTTGCTCTTGGACGGGTCGAGTGCGGTACCAACGAGCACAGCAACACGGCACACCGGAGGCCGGTCAATCTCAGCTGCTTCCAAGACGCCTTTGATGTTCGGCGTTCGATTGCTGGGAGCTCGACCACGCAGCAAATGGTACAGTGCCAGCATGCTGTGGGTTTTACCACCACCAAAGGCCGTCTTGAGCTGGATGACGGGTTCGCCATCCTTGCCAGCAACGCGCCGAAGCGCCTGCACCAACAAGCCTTTCATGCCTTCCGTGACATAGGTGCGGGAGAAGAATTCGACCGGATCACGGTACTCATAGGCACCCTCGCCACGGGCAACCTGTGCAAGGTCAGCGGCGAATTCAGCGTTTTTATAGCGCCCCTGTGCCACATCCGGATGCGGTTCGATGACGTTGCGCCAGCTGGGCAGCCCCTTCATCGGCGTGCTTGTCATGACGCCGAGAGATTTCTTGCCAGCTCCTGCTTCTGCGCCATTGGATGTGGAGGCCAGGGAGCCCTGCGCAGAGCCATACTGCAGCTTGCGGATCATAGCCTGAATCTCAGCCTGTGCCTCTATATCTATTTCGCCAGCCAACAGCGCCATTGTATCCAGTGCGCGAACGGTTTCCTTGTCGGTAAAGTCTTTCCCGCCGATATGCGCCCACTGATTGCGGAAATCCTTGATCTCCTTCGCCCAGGACCGGGCGGCATTGGGCAACTTGTAGCGGAACAGATTGTTCCAATGGCGGTCAAGCAGGTTCAGGCAGGCAGCGATGTCAAGCGAATCCACGCGCATGCCATAGTCATCGCCATAGTACAGGTCATTCTGCTCACGATCATTCAGGACACCAAGGACACCCTCTGTCCACCAACGATCCTCAATCTTGTACTCCGGTATGTTCAGGAGCTGCTGAGCGATATACGGCGCAAGCTGCTCACGGAGAATCCCGAAGCCCTTTCCAACGATCTCATGATTGCTCATTTTTCATTCGCTCCTTATCAGAATTCCATCTTCAGCTGTTGAGGCTTCTCTGCCTGCAGCTGCGCTGCCATGGTCTGGATTTCAGGCCATGCTACGACAAGATTGTTGTAGGCATAGCCCTCCTGCGCCCAGTTCTTTCGCTCACAGATGGTGTACAGACGGTAGGCCAGCGCCTTCGCGTCCTCACCATTGCTCCCGAAGATGTTCATGACGATCTGCGCACATTCCTTCACGCCGCCCTTTTCCATGGCGCGGGCCAGCTGCTGGGTCAGCAGCCAGGTGCATTCCTCGGTTGGTCTGACCAACTCCGGGATTTCCTCACGGGTCAGTAGACGAACCTGCCCCTTGGCAGCCATCATGACGCCGCGTTCAGCCAGCGCCTGCACGCTGGTGTTCTTGGCGCGGGCGAGGATGTCCGCGTCGCCAAACTTGACGTTGTTGAAGGCGTACTGGCTGAACAACTCCACGCAGAAGCGGCTCTCCCTGTCCAGCTCACCCTCCTGCTCGTTGTAGAAGGAATCCAGCTCCTGATTGATGATCTGCAGTGCGGCGCGGACGCTCATGGGCTTGCCGTCCGCTTCCAGCACGTTCTTGTAGCGGCTGAACACGCCGATGCCGGGGCCTATGGCGGACTGCGCCAAGTCCACAGGGGCGATGTTGGCGCTTTGCAGCTTTTCCAGCGCGGGGCGCATCTCGCGGTGCAGGGCGTTGATGAACTCGCGGCGGGTCACGCTGCGGGCATCCTGCGGGCGCTTGCGGCAGACGAGGACGATGCTGGAGGCGAGTGCGTTAGCTCCTTGAGATATTGATCGAGATACACACTCTGTTCGCATTGGCCATGTTCCCGTAATGGTGAAACCAGCATGAATAATTGCCGAAAGCATTGTCTCCCAACCGGTGGAAGCAGTCGAGTCATCCTCATCAGTTTCGCTTTGCTTGAAAGCGTAGTAGATGGTAACAGGAAGGTCATCTCTAGTATATTGGTTTAGGCGACGACATGTGTTAAACATACCGTCTTCAAAGAAGTCCCTTGCTTTTTCGATACTGCCGTCAAAGCGATACGGGATAGCAACCAATTCTTCTGCTTTAGGAACAAGTAGTGTGCGGAACAGCTTTGGGTAAATACTTCTCAAGGTTTGTCGCATCCACACATAGAAGAAATCTGATAGATCTGCATATCCAATATTGTCATAGTAGGGCGGGTCTGTAGATATCAAAATATTTCGCAATCCATTATCGCTCTGCGCATCAAATTGCCTGACGTATCCTTGCTGATCTCGTGGAAAATTAAAACTGTCGCACAGCAGGCATTTATACTGATTCTCGAGCAAGACTTCCCAAGAACCGGAGCTTGAACTGAAAATATTAGCTTCTGCAAAGTCCCATACCATAGGAATTGCTTGACGCGCAAATAGCTGGCGAGGGCACTGCGCATTAGGCTCCCATCTATTCAGTGCATTGCCTAAATCTGCTTGCTTATCCACGACAAACGCCAAATACACCCCCACAGCCTCGCCGTAAGCGCGTGCTCCAGTACCGCCATCAGCCAGCGCGATGTGGTCGTTGAACATGCCCGTCGCCTCAGCGTCGGCCTCGGCCTTTTTCTGTGCTTCGCCCACCAGCGCGGAGAAGGTGGTCAGCGCGGTGAGCTGGCGGTTGGTAAAGAGTTGATGGAACTCGGTCAAACCATAAACCTTTGTATTTAAGTGCCCGGGATAATATGCGAGTTCTCCTTCTGGATAGTCCTGTGGTTTATCAGTATCTGCTGCATGGATATGTTCGCTGTTTGGCGACAAATATACTCTTCCATTCTTTCCTTCTGCGACAATAGCGAGAAGAACCGCGCCCATACGACCAGCACAGCCTTCGTCTCGGATGTATGGGAAACCTACACCAGTTCCACAATGTAGGCAAGTAGCCCCTTTACGGTTCACTGTCCCTTCTTCTTTGTGTTTACCGCTTTTTACAGAATACGTAAAAGAGTCGAAAGAGAACTCGGGATAAACAAAAGCTTCATTGCCTTTCTTCTTGGAAAGTGTGAAGGAGCGCACTAGCGGCATCTCACACCCGCACGCCGGGTTCGGGCACCTGACCGTCCGCGCCCAAATCCACGCGATGACCGTCGCCTCGCTGCCATCTGCCAGCTTTGCCTTGGGGTAGAGGTGTCCGATCCGCTTGTAGGCCTCCTGCTTCATCCATTCGCCATAGTAGCGCACGTCCTCCGCTATCCCGGCGGCTCCCTTAGGTGCGGCACTGCTACCAAACAGGTGGCGACTTTCCGGGTTCACGGGACGCAGGTTCGCAAACTTCGGCGGGATTTCGATCATGGCCTTGTTAATCATGACCGCGACGGGGTTGAGGTCGTGGGCGTGGGCTTCCAGCCCGAGACGTTGTGCTTCGAGCGGAATCGCGCCGCCGCCCGCAAAGGGATCAAGCAGCGCAGGCGGATTATTGTCCGTGGACTTCATGATCTCCGCCTTGGCCTCGGCGAGAATGGCCTCGTCGTTGCTGTTTTCCCACTTCACCAGTCGCGTGAGGATGCCGAATAGCCGCTCCCGCTCCCGCTGCTGGTCTTCCTCCGTGAGGAACTGCTCGGGATGGCTGGACGGGTCATCCACAAGGGATGACCAAATGACGGCGCGGGCAGTGGCCAGCGGGCGGCGTGCCCACCACAGGTGCAGCGTGCTGGGATGTCCGTGACGGATGGACTTTTCACGTGCAGATTCCTCATTGATGGCTTCCAGGGGCAGGGCCACCTCGATGAGCTTCTTCTTGATTGCCATGGTCATACCTCACTCTTCTATCTCGCCAATCTGCATCAGGTCGGCAATCTCGTAATTCACGCTGCAAGCACCTTGGTCAGGCGCGTTGGTGAAGGGCTTGCGAATGTACAGGGTCTTGGTCTGTGCACCATCGACCTCAACAATGGCCAGAATGAATTCGTCCGGCTTGTTGAGTGCGGTCAGTATCTCGTTGCGAGTCACGGTGACGGTGGTGGAGCCCTTCTGTCTGCCCTTGACCTCGATGAAGCGCAGGCATGGGCCACCGTGCCGCCAGTCCTCGGGAATGACGGATTCGATGTCATAACCAACATTCTGCTTGCTGACATCCTTCGGGGTGAAACCATGGGCAATTTCTCTCTGCATGACTGCGTTCATGGCAGCCATCTCCATTGCAGCACGGTCAGCACCAAATAGCGCACCCGTATTGGGCTTTCCCATGAGCTTGTTCAGCAGGCCCAGCGGAATGATCAACGCACCGCCCATGATCACAGGCGGACAGGGCGAAACCTGTTTTTCCAGCTCAAGCTCATGCAGACGCCGCTGCATTCTCGCCTGCAGATCATCTGCGCGGCGCTGTGCATTGAGCGAGTTCAGCTTTGCATTGGACTTTCCTGCAGCTTCCTTTTCCTTCAGGTCAGCAGCCCGCAAGTCCCAATACTGGATTTCACAGGTAAGACGCTCTTTGACCGCTTTGGCGATGCGATCAGCCATCTGCTGCTTATGCGCCTTGACCTCGCTGTAATGCTCCGGCACAATATTCGCAATAGCGTAATGAACCGCCATATCCTCGACACCCTGCGACAGCCATGCCTGCCCCTTGACGTATTGCAGTACAGCTGCACTTTCTACCTCGGATGCAGGGCGGTAATCCAGGTACGGTGCGTACCCCGCGTTTCTCGCCTGACCGGATTCATCCAGCTCCACAAATTGGAGCTGCTTGCTCACAATGCGCCGGTTGCCGTTCGGAAGGGTTACGCCATCCTGAATCGCATCTTCAATGTAGAACAGCAGCCGGGCGTTTTCGCTTGGGTCGTTTTCGTCAATCAGAACCGACCCGCGCTTCAAGACATCTGCATTCTGTTCACGCAGAAGATCAATGACCGCTTCCAGCAAGGGATGCCCGGGGCATATCTGGTCGGCGATGGGGCTGCCCTGAACGCTGCAATACTGCTTATCAAAGCAGATGCGTTCATATTTGGCTGCCACCGGCACACCGAATCCAATAAGCTGGTCTCGGGAACGAATCTTGTAGGGAACGTTGATGATTTCATACCGTCCGGTTTCCCGCTTACGAATTGTTCCACCCAAAGAACGGAACGCTTCGATAAAGAACGCTTCGATGAAATGGGGCTGGAGCTTATGAGCCTCCATACGTTCCATTTCTTCACGGATAGCCATCACGCGATGGACATCCATGGTGTCCTCCGTCAAAGCCCGTTTAGCCAGCAGATCCCGGAGTGCTTTTGTGTCCAACGAACGGTCGACAACCTGATACAGCTTGGCGCGGGTTTCAGGAAGATTTCCGTATCGTACTGCTTCAATCAGCAAATCACGGAGGCTCCTGTTATCGAAGGACACCTTACCGAGAATGTCGAACACTTTGCCGCCGAGAGCGTTGCGTTCCTCTTCAAGCTTCTCGAACAGGCGTTGATATACAGCACCTTCGCGCGTTTCCTTGGAAACCAGGTTCCACAGATGGCAGACTTCCGTCTGGCCGATACGATGAATACGACCGAAGCGCTGCTCCAGACGGTTCGGATTCCAGGGCAGATCGTAGTTGACCATCAAGTGCGCACGTTGCAGGTTGATACCTTCACCGGCAGCATCCGTGGCAATCAGAATCCGAACGTCCTTGTCCTGCTTGAACAGCGTCTCGACTTTGCGGCGCTCATCCCGGAGCATACCACCGTGAATCGTCACCACCATCTCGTCGCGTCCGTACAGCGTTCGGATTTTGCTTGCCAGATAGTTCAAAGTATCGCGGTGTTCCGTGAAGATGATGAGCTTTTCAGGGCTCCCGTCCGCCGTCTTCATCAATTCGTTGTCCTGAAGAATAGCGGAGAGTTCATCCCATTTGCGATCCTGCCCGCTATTCCGCACCTGATTTGCCATAGCTTCCAGTTTACGGAGCGTTGCAATTTCAGCCTCAAGTTCCGTTATTGTGGTCGCAGCAGAGGCCTGATCAGCCACGGTCTCTTCCTTGGCTTCCAGCTCATCAGAAGGCAGATCGTCCAGATCATCCTGATCTTCAGGAATATCGAATTGCCACGGAAGCTCCATGGCGCGTTTTCCAAGCTTTTCTTCTGCCAGTCGGGTTTCCATACGTTCCCGACGGCGATGCAGTGATTGATAGATAGCCTCCGGCGAAGATGCGAGACGCCTTTGCAGAATAGTCAATGCGAATCCGACAGAGGAGCGGCGGGTACCATCCAAGTTATCTGCTCTGTTGAACTCCTCCTGCACATAGGTCGTGACATTGGCATAAAGCTGCGCTTCCATCGGAGAAAGGTCATAGTTGACCGTATATGCGATGCGCTCCGGGAACAGCGGTGTCCCATCGAATTTCAACAGATCTTCCTTCACCAGACGACGCATCACATCCGACACATCAATAGACTGGTTGCTGGTACGGCATGCTCCTTCAAAGCGATCTGGATCGACCAGCGACATGAAGAGCTGAAAATCTTCCTCTTTGCCGTTGTGTGGTGTTGCAGTCAGCAGAAGGAAATGACGGGTTATGCCTGAAAGCAGACGGCCCAGCTGATAACGTTTTGTGTACTTGATCTCATTGCCCCACATGGTCGCAGACATCTTATGGGCTTCATCGCACACAATCAAATCCCAGTCCGTGACCTTCAGCTTTTCCTGTAACTCCGTGTTTCTGGAAAGCTTATCAAGGCGAGCAATGCAGTAGTTAACTTCTGTAAATATGTTACCGGTTACTGCAGATTCAAGACGATCATTGGTGAGTATCTCAAAGCGTAGATGAAATTTGGAGAACAGTTCGTCCTGCCACTGCTCAGCCAAGTTGCCCGGTGAAACGATCAAGCAACGTTTGAGATCTCCCCGGATGATAAGCTCCTTGAGCAACAAGCCGGTCATGATGGTTTTTCCTGCGCCAGGGTCATCTGCAAGGACATATCGAAGCGGGAGGCGTGGTATCATTTCCTCATACACGGCAGAAATCTGATGCGGCAAAGGCTCGATGGCAGATGTATGCACGGCCAGATAGGGGTCGAATAAGTGAGCCAGATTGATGCGGTATGCTTCGGAAATCAGACGCAGCTTCTCTCCTGGGATATCAAAACTCCAAGGAAGAGTCTTTTCAAGCACAGTAAGCGAAGGCTCAGCATCGCGGTAAAGGATCTGTGAGCCAGTAGTCCCATGGTTGGTTTTGTAGAATACTTCCATGCAAGCTGAGCCGTACCATTTCGTTGATACAACAGTAATCGGCTCACCGGAGAGCAAGCCGCTTACTACACAGCCAACGGAGAGATCTTCAAGCTTTGCCATATAGGGCACCTGCTTTCTTACGTGTTGTCGCTTGCCTGAGCAGGCTCTTCATCCACAAATTCCATGATGTCGGTGATTTCGCAGTCAAGAACCTTGCAAATCTTGCCAAGGACCTCAGTAGATACATTTTGGTTCTTTCCGAGCTTTGCAATGACATTTGTGCTGAGCCCGGCTGCAAAGCGAAGGTCTTTCTTCTGCATGTCACGATCAATCAGCAGCTTCCAAAGCTTTTTGTAACAAATCGCCAAAGTGACACCTCCATAGCTCGTAGCTATTAGACCTATTATATCATATGCGACTTAATTCCGCAACGCGAAATTGATTTTCTCAATTTCTTCACATATTCATATTTCATAACAATGAGAACTATTGTGACATGTGGAAAACGGCAATCATCCATCAAGTAATCTCAGAATGAATTGCCGTTTTCACACACTATTCTCTGTTTTTTCACGCTCTGTAGGTGGATGCTTCTGAGCCTCAAATAGCAGCCTTTCTACATTCTTTCTTCACTGGCGGAATCAAACACACCCTGCATCCATTCCTTTGTGCATAGTCCACCGTGTTCTTCGTTCCGCCTTCTTTCCCGTCGAAGCAAGCCAGCAGGATGTCGGCCTGCGTGACCAGATAGCGGTTGCGGGCAAACAGGCATCCTTTCGTGTACTCATGCGACAACACTGTCACCACATCAGCCCGGTCAATACACTCCTGCCAGCGGGCGCGGTAGTCAGCTGCCCACTTCGCGGCCTGTGCCTCAAAAGGCACAGCGATCTCAAGCGTTACATCCGGATAGTCCTTCTGCAGTTCCAGCACAGCCTCGGCAGCCATGATGTCCATGCCTTGGGCACCGCCCGAGATCATGTGCTTGTAGCCCTGCTGGATGAGCATCTCAATCGTGTCGTGGAGCCTGTGCTTGAAGTCCAGGGCCAGCGGACATTCCTCATCGTAGCCGAAGGGCATCTTCATCGGGCGGTAGCCGGTGAACGCGCATCGCCGGGCACCCTTTGCAATGGGCCTTCTGA
>CAMDVP010000094.1 GCA_945877525.1 uncultured Clostridia bacterium
GTGTCCAGCTCCGCCATGGAAATGGCGCCGTCCTCCACCAGCCCCTTCAGCTCGGTCATGTAGGCAAAACTCATCATGTCCATGTCAAGCCCCGCGCGGAAGCAAAGCAGCGCCGCTTCCCGCTTATCCGCCGCCAGACCGTGCTTGATCAGTTCCCCCGGCGCATCCCAGTCGGAGATGGTCATCCCCTCAAAGCCCCAGCGATCCCGCAGCACCGTTTTCAGCAGCCAGCGGTTCGCCGCGGCAGGCACGCGGTCAATGGGCGTAAAGGCAGGCATCACCATGTCGCAGCCCGCGTCCAGCGCAGCCTTGAAGGGCGGCAGATAAGTGTTGTACATTTCCGTGCGGCTCACATCCACCGGGGCATATTCCCGCCCGGCCTCCACCAGCGCGTAGCCCGCGAAATGCTTGGCGCAGCAGGCCAGGCTTTCCTTTTCCGCAAGGCCCTTGCCGTGAAAGCCCCGCACCATGGCCGCGCCCATGGCCGCGCACAGGGCGGGGGACTCCCCCGGGCTTTCCATGCAGCGGCCCCAGCGGGGATCGCGGCACACATCCAGCATGGGAGCAAAGCTCACATGAATGCCGCAGGCCGCCGCCTCCTCGGCGCTGACGCGGGCCATGGTTTCCGCCTCTTTCTCGTCGAAGGTACTGCCCATGCCCAGCGGAATGGGAAACACCGTGCGCATGCCGTGAATCACGTCGCTCATGATCAGCGGCGGTATACCATGGGGCGTTTCCCGACGGATATCCTCCATGACCCGGGCGAAGGCCTCCGGGTCGGCGCTGGGGCCGCAGATCAGGCTGCCCGCGGCGTAAATCTGTTCCTTTGTCAAATGCAATTCCGCCATGGGCCCGGTAAGCGAGCCCGCCTCCGTCAGCAGGGAGGACATGTCAGCCTGGCACAGCTGCCCGACCTTTTCATCCAGCGACAGGCTGCCAAGCAGCGCCGTCAGCGCCTCATATGTCAAGGAAACCCCTCCTGTTCCTTTGCGTTTTTTTCATTATAGCACGCAGCCCGCCGGGCGGGCAAGCGGCAAATGGAAATTCCCTCCGGCTTGACATTCCAGGCGCCATCTCCTACAATAGAGGACATGCAGGGGGGAGCGCCATGAATCAGCAGTTTCTGCCGGTCACGCCCGAGGAAGCCGCATCTCGCGGCTGGGATGCGCCGGATTTTGTGTATGTATGCGGTGACGCGTATGTAGATCACCCGTCCTTCGGGCATGCCATCATCAGCCGCGTGCTGGAGCATGCAGGCTATCGCGTGGCCATGCTGTGCCTTCCGCCCTGGCAGGACGCGTCGGCCTTCACCCGCTTTGGCAAGCCCCGGCTGGGCTTTCTGGTGACTGCAGGCGTCATTGACAGCATGGTCAACCACTACACCGTGGCCAAAAAGCGCCGTCACGACGACGCCTACGCCCCCGGCGGCAGGGCGGGTCTGCGTCCTGATCGCGCTACCATTGTCTACTGCAACCGCATCCGCCAGGCCTACCGCGATGTGCCCATCCTCATCGGCGGCGTGGAGGCCAGCCTGCGCCGCTTTTCCCACTATGATTACTGGGATGACAAGGTTCGCCATTCCATTCTGGTGGATTCCGGCGCAACGCTGCTCATGTACGGCATGGGCGAAACCAGCATTCTGGAGTGCGCCGCCTGGGTGGCCCGGGGGATGAATCCCGCCGAGCTTTCCCGCCTGCGGGGCGTATGCTACATGAGCAAAACCCCGGATGAGCGCTGCGTCCAGCTGCCCTCCCACCGGGAGGTGTGCGCCGACCGAAAGAAATACGCCGAGGCATTCCTCATTCAATATAACGAGCAGGATCCCATCCGCGGCAAGCGCCTGTGCCAGCAACAGGATGACGACCGCTATCTCGTTCAGAACGAGCCCTGTCTGCCCCTGTCCCGCGAAGCCCTGGACGCAGTGTACGATCTGCCCTACACCCGCCGCTGGCACCCCATGTATGACAGGGATGGCGGCGTACCTGCCCTGCAGGAGGTAGAATTTTCGATTGCCTCCACCAGGGGTTGCTTCGGCTCCTGCAGCTTTTGCGCCATTACCTTCCATCAGGGGCGGATTATTCAGTCCCGCAGCCCGGAGTCCATCCTGCGGGAAGCGCGGCTGCTCACCCGTCTGCCCAATTTCAAGGGATATATCCATGATGTGGGCGGCCCCACCGCCAACTTCCGCCAGCCCGCCTGCCGCAAGCAGCTGACCCAGGGGGCCTGCAAGGGGCGGCAGTGTCTCTTTCCCACCCCCTGCAAAAACCTGGAGGTGTCGCATGCAGAACTGGTGGATATTCTCCGCCGCCTGCGGGCGCTGCCCGGGGTAAAGAAGGTGTTCATCCGCTCCGGACTCCGGTATGACTACATCATGGCCGACAAGGATCAGACCTTCCTGAAAGAACTGTGCGAGCATCACATTTCCGGCCAGCTGAAGGTGGCCCCGGAGCATGTGTGTCCCTATGTACTCGACCGTATGGGCAAGCCCCGCCGGGAGGTGTACGACGCCTTCTGCCGCCGGTATGCGCAGGTCAACCAACGCCTTGGGCACAAGCAGTACCTGATTCCCTACCTGATGAGCAGCCACCCCGGCAGCGACCTGCAGGCCGCGGTGGACCTGGCCTGCTACCTGCGGGACACGGGCTTTTACCCCGAGCAGGTGCAGGACTTTTATCCGACTCCCGGTACGCTGAGCACCTGCATGTTCTATACCGGCCTTGACCCCCGCACCATGGAGCGCGTTTTCGTCGCCCGCTCACCGGAGGAAAAGGCCATGCAGCGAGCGCTGATGCAGTTCCGTGCGCCGCAGAATCAGGCCCTGGTGCGCAAGGCTCTGCGGCTGGCCGGGCGGGAGGATCTGATCGGCTATGACCGGGAGTGTCTTGTCCGTCCCGGCCCGGAGAATGGCCGCAGCGCCGTCCGCCCCGCCAAAAAAACTGCCGCCGCGCCATCCCGTGAAAGGGAGCGCAGCAAGCGGTCGTCCAAATGGGCCAGGGCAAAGTCCGGAAGGCGCTGATGCTTACCCTTGCATGGGCAAAAGCAGCCGGCGGGACAGTTCCTCAGCCACCTCGTTCCACTCGCCAAGGGTGATGATTTCCACACTGCCGAAGGGCGCATCCAGCAGTCTTTCCACCGTGCGGCGGTATTTCTCCAGCATTGTCAGCAGCGCAGCGGCGTCGGGCCTCTGCGCTCTTTTCACGCCGGACAAAAGCAGCAGCGCCAGGTTAATCCAGCACTGGCTGAGCAGGTCAAGCAGCACCTCCGCCATGTCATCCGCCGGAGGGCAGATCACCTGCGCATCCTGGGCCTGGGCCATTTCCCGCTCCATCACCGGCAAAAAGGTTTCTACCAGCGCCTGCTGATAGCTCAGGCGCAGGGCACGGCCTTCCGGCTTGTCCAGCATGGGGAGCAGCATGGCGGCAAAATCCGCCTCCTCCCGCCGCAGGGGCATAAAGCCATACATCACCCTGTTCAGCCGGGGCATATCGCGCGTTTCCTCCGCAAGGGCCAGTTCGGTTTGCTCCAGGGCGCGGGCGGCGCGCTGGTACAAAAGCGTGTCCAGCAGCGCTTCCTTGCTGGCAAAGTGATGATAAAAGCCGCCCTTGCTGGCATGCAGCACGTTCAGGATATCCTGTACGCTGGTAGCCTCGTAGCCCTTGAGGCAAAACAGGCGCTCCGCCACCGTCAGCATCTCCTGCCGCTTTTCATCGCCCTTGCGCACGCGATCCTCCCCTTCCGTTACTGGTAGTATAGCCTCACAGCCCGTGTTCGTCAAGGGTGAATGGCGGCGAGACATCCTTCATGGAATAGGCCAGGATTTCCGCTGCGCATCAGCCCCATCGTCTGCTCAATCTCCCTTTTTGAAAAAACATATTGACTGTTTTCGATATAAGGTCTATAATTCATCAAGAATATTGGATGTGAGGTGAACGCATGGAGACAGTGTACGAAATGAGGGCGCGGGTGTTCAAGGCCCTGTGCGACGAGCGCCGTCAGCGGATTCTGGAGCTTTTGCAAAGCGGCGAAAAATGCGCCTGCATGCTGACAGCGGTCATGGACATGCCCCAGTCTTCCCTCTCCTACCACATGAAGATTCTTTGTGATTCCGGCATCGTGGTCAGCCGTGAGGAGGGCAAGTGGACGCATTACCGCATCAGCCCTGACGGCAGCGAGCGGGCCATCGGGCTGCTGCGAGAAATCACCGCAACCCGGGAGTATACGCAGGATGCCGAAGCGCCCTCCGGAAAGGAGGTCTCGGCATGCAGGCCATAAAAGCCGGTTGGGCCTTCTTTCAGGATGAAGTTCTTGGCATGCGCTGGCTCAGCCGTTTGATCGGCAGCGGCCTGGAAGCCTGCGGACTCGATTCCACGGGCGGACTTGGCGGCACCCTACGGTTTTTTCTGTATGATACGGTGAAGATCATGGTGCTGCTGGGCGTGCTGATTCTGATCATTTCCTATATTCAAAGCTACTTCCCGCCGGAGCGCGCCCGGAAAATCCTTGGCCGGTTTCACGGCGTTGGCGCACGCTGCGCCGCAGCGCTGCTGGGCACGGTAACGCCGTTCTGCTCCTGCTCGTCCATTCCGCTGTTCATCGGCTTCACCAGCGCCGGGCTGCCCCTGGGGGTCACCTTTTCCTTCCTGATTTCCTCCCCCATGGTGGATCTCGGCAGCCTGGTGCTGCTCATGAGCATTTTCGGTTGGAAGGTAGCCGTCGTATATGTGGTGCTCGGACTTCTGATCGCCGTGGTTGGCGGCACGATGATTGAGCAGCTGCATCTTGAAAACCAGGTGGAGGAATTCATCCGTCATGGCCATGCCATGGATATTCCGCAGGAACAGCTGCGTCCCCGTGACCGCCTCCGCTACGCCTGGAAGCAGGTGGTTTCAACGGCAAAGAAGGTCGCGCCCTATGTGCTCGTCGGCGTGGGAATCGGCGCCGTTATCCATAACTGGATTCCCGCGGAATTCATTGTGAAGCTTCTTGGAACAGGCAATCCCTTTGGCGTAATCATCGCCGCCCTCGCCGGCATTCCCATGTATGCCGATATTTTCGGCACCATTCCCATTGCGGAGGCGCTGCTGGCCAAGGGCGCGCAGCTTGGCGTGGTTTTGTCCTTCATGATGGGCGTCACGACCCTGTCCCTGCCCTCGATGATTATGCTCCGCAAGGCTGTGAAGCCGAAGCTGCTGGGGATTTTCGTCGCCATTTGCGCGATCGGCATCATTGTCGTAGGCTATTTCTTCAATGCGGTTCAATTTCTGATGATATAGGAGGTATCCTCATGAAGCTGTTCGATTTTGGCAAGAAGAAGGAAGAAAAGAAGTCGGCCCCCACCTGCTGCTGCGGGCACAGCCAGGAGGAGGCATCCGCCTGCTGCCCTGTCCGGGGCAGCGCCGTCACCGGCGTCAAGGTGCTGGGCGCGGGGTGCAAAACCTGCCATGCGCAGTATGAAAACGCCAAGGCTGCTGTGCAGGCTCTGGAACTGCCTGTGGAGGTTGAATACATAACCGACATGGAAAAGGTGATGGCCTATGGCGTAATGTCCATGCCTGCCATTGTAGTCAACGAGAAGGTGGTGTCCATGGGCAAGCTGCTGAGCGCCGCCGAGGTGGAAGCGCTGCTGCGAAAGCTCATGCCGTAACATCCCCGACGAACAAAGAACAACAGAGATACAAGGAAGGAATTGACAGACCCCCGCAACAGCCGCTATAATAAGCTTAATCTTGTAGAAGCGCCTGGAACCCGCTGGGAACCGGGCGTGGAGGGAACTCCGGAGAAGCTCATTTCGATGAGTGCCGAAGGGGCAAGGCCGTACCCGGCTGAAACTCTCAGGCAAAAGGACGGAGCAGGCGTTGTATCGCTCATACTTTTTGCGTGAGCGGGGTCTGCATCGGTCCCCGGAGCTGCCAAACGGCAGCTTTTTTCATTTCACAAAAGGGGGACGGACATCATGGCACAATTCCTTTCCAACCTCGCGGCGTACAACAATTTGGTCAACACATTCATCTGGACAACGCTGGGCCTTGTTCTGCTTCTTGGCACCGGCGTGCTGACCACCGTCATCACCCGATGCTTTCAGATTACCCGGATCAAGCTCTGGTGGAAAAACACCATCGGCAGTATGTTCAGCAAGGAGGTCATTACCCACAATAAGGATGGCAAGGCCATTTCGCCCTTCCAGGCGCTTTGCACGGCGCTGGCGGCCACCATCGGCGTGGGCAACATCGCAGGCGTGGCGACGGCCATCTGCATCGGCGGCCCCGGCGCAGTGTTCTGGATGTGGCTGGCGGCTTTCTTCGGCATGATGACCAACTACTCGGAAAACGTATTGGGCATCTACTACCGCCGCCGCAACGAAAAGGGCGAGTGGAGCGGCGGCGCCATGTACTATCTGCAGGACGGCCTGGGCGCAAAGAAGGGCTGCAGGACCATCGGCAAGGTGCTGGCGGTGCTTTTCGCCGTGTTCACCCTGCTGGCTTCCTTCGGTATCGGCGCCATGGGTCAGGTCAACAAGATTGTGGTGAATATCGAGGCGGCCTTCCCCATTCAGGCGCTGACCAGCGTGCAACTTTATGACGGCGTAACGCTCTATTCGCTGGTCATCGGCCTTGCGCTGGTGGCGCTGGCCGCAGCCATTACCCTTGGCGGACTGAAGCGTGTGGCAGCCTTCGCGGAAAAAGTGGTGCCCTTCATGGTGGTGCTGTTCATTGCCGGAGGGCTTGTTGTCATCGCAGTGAATTACCAGGCCATTCTCCCCGCCTTCGGGGCCATCTTCAGCACGGCCTTCACTCCCATGGCCGCAGCCGGCGGCGTTGCCGGCGCAGCCCTTCGCACGGTGATTGTCCAGGGCTTCAAGCGCGGCGTGTTCTCCAACGAGGCCGGCCTGGGTTCCTCCGTCATGGTGCATTCCAACTCCAATGTCAAGGAGCCCGTCAAGCAGGGCATGTGGGGCATCTTTGAGGTCTTTGCCGACACCATGGTCGTCTGCACCCTGACGGCGCTGGTGGTGCTGACCTCCGGCCTGTACGACCTGCACACTGGCGCGCTGATGGAGGGCGTCAGCGACGCCACGCTGGTGGCCTCCGCCTTCAATTCGGTGTTCAGCTTTGCAGACATCGGCAGCAAGTTTGTAGCGATAGCCATCCTGCTGTTCGCCTTCACCACCGTGCTCGGCTGGAATCACTACGGCACCAAGGCCTGGGAATACCTCTTCGGTGTCAAGACCACCGTGGTCTATGTGGTGATTCATCTGGTGATGATTCTCTGCGGCGCTCTGATGACCTCCTCTCTGGCGTGGGATATCTCCGACACCTTCAACGGCCTGATGATGATTCCCAACCTGATCGGCGTGATTGCGCTGTCCGGGCTGGTCAGCAGGATTACGAAAAACTATCTGGATCGCACCGTTCGCCACCTGGACGTGGCGCCGATGATCACCGCGTTTCCGGAGAAGAAGGACGCGTAAGGAAAGCCCACACAACAATGTCCTTCCGGCATAAGTAGGCCGGAAGGACCTTTTTTATGATGCAGAAAAGCCGCAGCACAAGTGCCGCGGCAGGAACAGGAATCTCATACTGTTCTCGCTTAAACGATTGCTTTACCGAAGGCAAAGGTTTCGCGCCTGCGCAGAGGCGTCCCCCCTTTTCCCGCATACAACAGTATGATTATGTTTACACGAAAATAATCAGCACGCCGGTCAGAATGCCAACGATGGTTGCCGCAGCTGGCAGCTTCGACTTCCACATGAGGATGGACTCTGGGAGCAGCTCACCGAACACTACATACAGCATAGCGCCTGAGGCAAAGCTCAGGGATACGGCCAGCGCCGTGGGACCCATGGCCCCCAGCACATAGCCAAGCACCGCGCCCAGGATGGTGGGAAAACCCGTGAACGCGGTGATCAGCACGGATTTCCACTTCTTCATGCCCCCGGAAATCAGCGGAACCGCCACAGCCATGCCCTCCGGCACGTTGTGCAGCCCGATCACGACAGCCATGGTCAGCCCGCCCCGGTTGGACAGAATTTCCCCGACGGAGCGGGCAAAGGACGCGCCGATCACCATGCCCTCTGGCACGTTGTGCAGGGCAATGGCCGCCGCCATCACCAGCCCGGCCAGAAACAGGCCGCTGCGGGGCTGACGGCCCTCAATGTGCTCGTGCAGATGGTTTGCGTGGGTCAATTCCTCCAGGGAGTCAGCGGTTTTGGGATGGTTTTCATCAATATGGGCCACCTCGTGGTTGGTATGCCTGTCAATCGCCGCGTTCAGCAGGGCAATAACGATATACCCCACCATCACGCCAGCCACCACCAGAAACACAGTGGAAGTGGATGCGCTGGTGTGCAGCGCCTCAGACAAAAGATCAAAGCATACCACAGAGGTCATGACCCCTGCCGCAAAGGAAAGCAGCAGGCTGACCGTTTTGCTGGAGTCCTTGCGGAACAGGCAGGCCACCAGACCGCCTATGCCCGTGCCGCCCATGCCGGCCAACGCCGTAATGCCAATCAGAAGCCATAGAGAATCCATGCTTTTCGCCTCGCTTGCCTTTTGTGGAACGCGGAGTATTATACCACAATCAGGGGGAAAAGCAATGGATTGCCCGCAGGAAGCAGCAGGAAATATCAAAAAGGACGCCCCACCGCGGAAAACCTCTTTCGCAGGGCGTCTGATCGGTTATGAAAAGTGCGGAGCAGGGCAGAAATTCATTGCTTTTTGCCAAACCGGCGCTGCACAAGCTTCACCAGCTCCACCAGCGGAATGATCAGGAAGGCCAGCAGCAGAGCCACGGCATATTCCACCAGCGAGATAGAAGTAAAGCCGAAGGCGCTGACCAGGAAGGGCACATAGATCACCGCGGTGGTCAGCAGCAGCGCCGCCGCCGCGCCAGCCCACAGGTAAGCATTCTGCTTCTTCATCGCGAAGATGCTGCCGCGCTGCGAGCGCATGTTGAAGGACTGGAAGATTTCCGCCATAGACATGGTCAGGAAGGCCATGGTCATGCCGTCAGGGCTGTTGGTCAGCGCCCATATGCCGGACTCCATGTAGTGACCGATGAGGTATGCGGATATGGTCAGCGCTGCCACCAGCAGGCCCTGGTATACCAGGTCAATGCCTACGCCGCCGGAAAACACGCCGGCCCTGGCGTCCCTCGGCTTCTGGCGCATGGAGTTCTCCTCACCGGGCTCCATGCCCAGGGCCAAAGCAGGCAGACTGTCGGTAATCAGGTTGATCCACAGGATATGCGCCGGCTCCAGGATGGTGAAGCCCAGCATGGTCGCCGTGAAGATGCTGATGACCTCGCTCAGGTTGGAGGACAGAAGAAACTGGATTGCCTTGCGGATATTGGCATAGATGCGCCTGCCCTCTTCCACGGCGGAGACGATGGTGGCGAAGTTGTCGTCCGCCAGGATCATATCGGCTACGTTCTTGGTCACGTCGGTGCCGGTGATGCCCATGCCCACGCCAATGTCCGCCGCCTTGATGGAGGGCGCGTCGTTTACGCCGTCGCCGGTCATGGCGGTCACCTTGCCCCGGCGCTTCCACGCCTCCACAATGCGCACCTTATGCTCGGGCTGCACGCGGGCGTACACGCTGTAACGCTCAATGGCCTCGTCCAGCTCAGAGTCGGTCATGTGGTTCAGCTCGCTACCCATCACCGCCTGAGAAGGATCGGTGAGGATACCCAGTTCCCGGGCAATCGCCACAGCCGTGTCGATATGGTCGCCGGTAATCATGACCACGCGGATGCCTGCGTCATGACATTTGTCCACGGCAGCCTTGACCTCGGGACGAATGGGGTCAATCATGCCCGTCAGGCCGATGAAGGTCAGCCCGTTCTCAATCGCCTCCGCGGAGGTGTCCTCCGGCAGTGCGTCCCAGTCCCGCTTCGCGCAGGCCAGCACCCGCAGCGCACGATCCGCCATGCGCTTGTTCTCGGCCATGATTTCCTCGCGGTCCTTCTGCATCATGGGCCGCACGCCCTCAGGGGTCAGGCGCTTGGTGCAGCGGGAGAGAATCTCATCCGGCGCCCCCTTGGTATACTGGACAATGCCCTTCCCCGTGCGGTGCAGGGTGGACATCATCTTGCGCATGGAATCAAAGGGGGCCTCCGCAATGCGGGGTGTTTCAGCCTTGAGGTTGTCCTTGCTCAGGCCCTGGGCATAGGCGAAGTTCACCAGTGCGCACTCGGTCGGCTCGCCCACCGCTTCGTGCCTCTCGTCCATCTCCGCATCGGAGCACAGCGCCATACCCCTGGCCAGCAGAGACGTGTTCGGGGTATAGGATTCCACCACGGTCATGCGGTTCTGGGT
>CAMDVP010000095.1 GCA_945877525.1 uncultured Clostridia bacterium
CGGTTGCAAAAAACAAAAAGTGGCGGGAGCAGCCCGCTTTCCGCCATTCAAAAGGTTTATTTCTCGCCCAGCTGGCCGTTGGCCCAGTGCTTGCGGCACAGGGACACATACTGGCTGTTGCCCCCAAGAAGGATTTGGTCGCCCTCCTTGATGACCCGGCCGTCCATCACCCGGGCATTGCAGGTGGCTTTTTTGCCGCACCAGCAGATCGTCTTGACCTCCTCGATGGTATCGGCCCAGGCCATCAGCCACTGGCTGCCCTCAAAGAAATTGCCCTGGAAGTCCGTGCGCAGGCCGTAGGCGATAACGGGGATGTTCAAATCATCCACAATATGCACCAGGTACTGCACCTGCTCCCTCGTCAGGAACTGCGCCTCATCCACAATCACGCAGTCGAAGCCGGACAGGTCCATGCCCGGCACCTCCTCCATGAACACGCACTCGGTGGACAGCCCGCAGCGGGAAAGCACCGTACGCTCGCCGTCGCGGTTATCCAGCTTCGGCTTGACCATCAGCACCCGCTGGCCGCGCTCCGCGTAATTGTACTGCACCATAATGGCGTTGGCGGTTTTGCTGGAGCCCATGGCCCCGTATCGGAAGTAGAGCTTCGCCATGAGGGGTTCATCCTTTCCGAAGGAATATTTACAGATATAGTCCGGGGAACAGCATGTTGACCCCCGTGACCTCCGCATGGAAGGCGGACACCAGGCGGCGCTGGGGCTGGCTGCGGTTCATGATGCGGGCAGTCACATGGGTTACGCCCTCGGCGGCCATGATGGCCATGCAGCGGTGCAAAAGCGCCTTGCCCATGCCCTGGCGGCGGCTGGGCGGGGTGATGTAGATGGCAGCCAGCTCGCAGGAATCCCCCTCGCCAGCCATGATGACCTCGCCCACCAGCTCGGTGTTTCGGTACAGCCCCAGGGCCATGAAGTGGGGCAGGGCGCGCAGCTGGTTCAGGTAATTCTGGTCGATATAGGTCACGTCGTTTTGCGCCAGGCGGCAGAGCAGAGCGGACTGCTCCTCGGGAGTATTGAGGGCGGTGGCCACCACCGCGCAGCTCATGGGGATGCGTCCATCCCCCGGAGGAATGGGCAGGCGGAGGATATCCTCGCTATCGGAGCAGTCAAAGCCGGCATGGAGGTAGAAGTCCTTCGTCATCGTGTCGGCAGGGGCGATATTGGTGTACACCCGGGCACGGACGGTGGGGTTGCAGTCGCGCAGCTGGCGGGCGCGGGCAATCAGCGCGCCAAAGAGCATATACCGGGCGGCAGGCTGACAGTCCATCGTAAAGTAAAGATTGATGGGACAGTCGGGATACAGATGGGGCTGGAACTGATAGATCACATAGCCCACGCCCATCTCGCTGCCCATTTCGTCGGTGATGATAAACACATCCTCCGGAGGGAGGTTATTGTACATCCCAAGGGGATGATTGACCTGCATGGCGTCCATCCTTTCCTTTATCCATCGCGGGGAAACGGCCGGAAAAGGTCGTCAAAGGAAATTGTACCATCATCCGACATAAACCGCAAGAGGGCGAACCGTTTTCCGGCGAAAATGCCGGGTACTGCATCGCCGCTTTGCCATGCTATCCTTTCCAAAATACGGCAGATCATGCGCAGGGACAGAGAAAATCCGGGGAGCTCACAGCCCCCCGGACAGAACAACCAATCCAAATCACTTCGCAGCGCAGGCCTGATTGACAGCTTCCACCACAGCGGCGCTGGTGAAGGTTGCGCCGGACACACCGTCAATGCCTTCGCCCAGGGTGAGGGGCGCAGCCTTGCCGATGAACTGGCTGGTGAATTCTTCCTCCATGCAGCGCTGGCCGCGGCCGGGAGTTTCGCCGGAGGCATCCACCGTCAGAGAAGCAATCTTTCCCTCAGCATCCAGCACCACAGCGACCTGCACATCGCTGAGCAGGCCCTTCGCGGCGGCGGTCAGCTGCTCGGGTTCAGCCTTCTTGACAGCGGCTTCCGCGGCTGCCTGGGCAGCCTTCAGCTGTTCCGTCAAGTCGGCAGCTTCCTTGGCAGCCTTGTCGGCAGCGGCCTTGGCTTCCTCAAGCTGCTTCGTCAGGTCGGCCACGCTGGCCTCCAGGGCGGCGTCGTTCTCGGCAGCCTTCTTCGCAGCAGCCTCTGCGTCGGCCTTCACCTTTGCCAGCTGCTCCGTCAGGTCGGCCACAGTCGTTTCCAGGGCGGCAGCGTCCTCAGCAGCCTTCTTCGCAGCGGCTTCCGCGGCAGCCTTGGCTTCCTCAAGCTTGCCCGTCAGCTCCGTTACCTGGGCTTCCAGGGCAGCGGCGTCCTCCGCGGCCTTCTTTGCGGCGCCCTCAGCCTCGGCCTTGGCTTCTTCCAGCTGCTTCGTCAGGTCAGCTACGCCGGCTTCCAGGGCGGCAGCGTCCTCGGCAGCCTTCTTTGCAGCGGTCTCGGCATCAGCCTTGGCTTCCTCAAGCTGCTTCGTCAGGTCGGCCACGCTGGTTTCCAGGGCAGCCTTGGTCTCGGTCAGCGCCGTCACATCGGCCTCCGCCTGGTCCTTAGCCTGCTCGGCGGCCTCCAGGGCAGCCTTGGTATCCGCGCCGGCCTTTTCCAGATCAGCCACCTGGGTTTCAAGCTCCGCAGCCTTGGCAGTGGATTCCTCCAGGGAAAGCTGCGCTTCCTTCAGGGCGTTTTCCTGCTCGGTCAGCTGGGCCTGCAGGGCTTCCTTGTCGGCGGCAATGGTTTCCCATTCCGTGCGGCTGGCGGTCAGGTCCGCATTGAGCTGCGTGACCTGTGCGTTCAGGTTGCCGCGCTGCACAAACAGCACTACAACCAGCACCACTGCCACCAGCAGACATACGCACATGATGATGACGGACTGCTTCTGGGGATTCTTTTTTTCAGACATGATGGCTACCTCCTTTGATTTGTCGATGGGAAAAAACGATCATCACGCCAATGCGTGCCGATACCAATATCAAAATTGTCAGCGGACGGCCTGCAGTGCTTCCAGCGCAAGGGCAAGCTCCTGCTGCCGCGCAGACAGTTCATCCACCGCCTGCTGCAGGGCCGCACGCTGCGCCTCAGCCTCCTCCAGGGCCGCCTGGGAGGCGCTTCGCTGCTCCTCCAGGCGGGCGTTTTCCTCCCGCAGAGCCTTGCGACGGGCCCGCAGCGCAGCCTCCGCCTCTGCCGCTTCATCGGCCAGGGGCCGGGTTTCCTCCAACAGGAGGGCTGTCTCCGGCAGCGCCGCCTCCACCTGGGCGTATTCATAACGCTGCTTCGCCTCTCTCTGGCGGCTGGTTTCAAGGCTCAGGGTCAGGTCGTCCCGCTGAAAGCGAAGGGTATATTGCGAAGGGGCAAACCAGCACAGCACGGCGCAGGCTGCAAGCATCCCGGCGGCAAAGACAGCCTTGAACCACCCCGGCACCCGCGTCATGCGGCTTTCCCCCTTCATTTCATTTCTATACTGTTCTCATTGTAACATATCTCCGGTCAAAAGAAAAGATTTTTTCCATGCAAAGAACTGGCAATATTCCCCTGATGGTGGCAGGACTTGCGCGAACGGGGAAGCTGGTGTACAATGAGCATTGTAAAAGTATGCGACCATGAGAGGAGCGTGTCCCCTTGACCAAGCTGGAAATGGATTTGCTTGACATCCTGCGGGAGGACTGCCGTCTGCCCCTGGAAAAGCTGGCGGTGATGACCGGCGCATCCACCGCGGAGGTGGCGGAGGCCATCGATCGGATGGAAAAGGAGCGCATCATCCTGCGCTACAGCCCCACCATCAACTGGGACAGAACCGACCGCGAGCGGGTGGAGGCCATGATCGAGGTGCGCGTAACCCCCCAGCGGGACATGGGCTTTGACGCGGTGGCCAAGCGCATCTACCGCTTTGAGGAGGTCAAGAGCGTCTATCTGATGAGCGGCAGCTATGACCTGCTGGTGCTGGTGGAGGCCCGCACCCTCAAGGAGCTGGCGCTGTTCGTGTCCGAAAAACTCTCGCCCCTGGAAATGGTGACCGGCACAGCCACCAGCTTCGTCCTCAAGCGGTACAAGGAGGAAGGCGTTATTTTCGAGGGGGAAAAGTCTGACAACCGGCTGGTGATCACCCCGTGAACTACGACCGGTATCTGAACCCCGACATCGCCGCTGTTCCCCCCAGCGGCATCCGGCGATTCTTCGACCTGGCGGCCAATATGCGCGACGCCATTTCCCTGGGCGTGGGCGAGCCGGATTTTATCACTCCCTACCATATCCGCAACGCCGCCATCAACAGCATTGTGGACGGCGAAACCCAGTATACCCCCAACCGGGGTCTGCTCTCCCTTCGCAAGGAGATCAGCTGGTATCTGGAGCATCGCTACCAGACTTCCTATGACCCGGAGAAGGAAATCCTTGTCACCGTGGGGGCCAGCGAATCCATCGACGTGGCGCTGCGGGCCATTGTGTCCCCGGGGGACGAGGTGCTGGTGCCCGAACCCAGCTATGTGAGCTACAGCCCCAGCGTGATTTTCGCCGGAGGCCGGCCCGTTGGCGTGGTGACCGGGCAGGACAATGGCTTCCGCCTGACCGCGGAGGCGGTGCGCGCGGCCATCACCCCCCGCACCAAGGCGCTGATTCTTCCCTATCCCAACAACCCCACCGGCGGCGTGATGGAGCGGGCCGACCTGGAGCAGCTGGCCCAGGTGGTGCGGGAGACAGGCATCCTGGTCATCAGCGACGAGATTTACTCCGAGCTGACCTACGGCGGGCTGACCCATGTGAGCTTCGCCGCCCTGCCCGGCATGCGGGACTATACCCTGACCATCAACGGCTTCAGCAAATCCTTTGCCATGACCGGCTGGCGGGTTGGCTACACCTGCGGCCCGGCGGAGCTGATCAGCGTCATGACCAAGATCCACCAGTACGGCATCCTCTGCGCGCCGCGCCAGGGCCAGGTGGCCGCGCTGGAGGCGCTGAAAACCGGCCGCGAACGGAACTATGAGGACGTGATTCGCATGCGCGAGAGCTACGACCGCCGACGCCGCCTGATGGTGGAGGGCTTCCGCGCCATGGGGCTGGACTGCTTCGAACCCCTGGGAGCGTTCTATGTATTCCCCTCCATTGCGAAAACCGGCCTCACCAGCGAGGAATTTTGCAAGCGCCTGCTGGAGGAGGAGCGGGTGGCCTGCGTGCCCGGCACAGCCTTCGGCCCCTGCGGTGAGGGACACATCCGCTGCAGCTACGCCACAGCCCTGGACAAGCTCAACACCGCCCTTGAAAAAATGGCGCAGTTCCTTTCCCGCCTGCAGGCAGGATGAAAATGGCGGGTTCAGCCGTTTTCTGTACAACGGAGTTTACCGATGAAACGGAGGCAGATCATGCGGAAATTGGCCTTGCTGCTCCTGGCGCTTATCCTGTGCCTGTCCTGCGCGCACGCAGAGGAGGAAGAAGAGATTTCCATGGAGGAGATTCTCTCCGGCGCGGCCCCGGAGGCGGTGCAAAGCACCATCACGGGGCTGGAAACCGAAGAGGATACTTCCGCGCCCGCCGCCGAATCCATCTATGAAAGCGACGGCTCGGTGCTTATTACCATTTCCGCCGTGGGCGATTTTACCGTGGGCGGAGACAGCCGCAAGAGCACAAGCATCTTTGACGATGAGCTGAAGCGCCAGGGCGGGGACATCCACTTCACCATGCGGAACACCCGGGACATCTTCCTTGCCGACGACCTGACCATCGTCAATTTTGAGGGCACCCTGACGGATTCCACCTATATCCCCGCCAATAAAAAGGAAAACCAGTTCCTTTTCTCCGCGCCTCCCTCCTACGCGGCCATGCTGTCGGAAAACGGCGTGGAGGCCGCCGCCCTGGAAAACAACCATATCATGGACCACGGCGAGGAAGCCTTTGAGGATACCAAGCGCGCCCTGAGCGACGCGGGGGTGGTGTATTCCACCTCCACCGAAATCGGCGTGATGGAAATCAAGGGCGTGCAGGTTGCCATGCTCAGCTACCTGTGCATCGACCGCTATGCCCAGCTGTGGGACGTTGTGCCCAGGGACATCGCCGCAGCCAAGGAGCAGTATCCCATTGTGATTGTCAGCTTCCACTGGGGCAATGAAACCTATTACCAGCCCACGGACAATCAGGTGAAAATGGGCCGCCTGGCTGTGGACGCCGGGGCCGACCTGGTGCTGGGCCACCACAGCCACCGCATTCAGCCCATTGAGTGCTACAAGGGCGTGTATATCTGCTATTCCCTTGGCAACTTCTGCTTTGCGGGCAACAGCAAGCCCAGCGACATGAGCAGCTTCATTTTCCAGACGAGGTTCCGCCTGCGCGACGGCCAGGTGTCCAACGACGGCTTCCGCATCATCCCCATCCGCATTTCCAGCCGCACCGACCGGAACGACTTCATCCCCACCGTGCTGGAGAAGGACACCGCCATTGACAGCGTGCTGAGCACCCTGAAGGAAAACGGCCGCAAGCTGCAGTATGCGGTGGAGGAATATCCCCTGGAGTGGAAGTAAATGCGCAAAGGAGGAAGGCCCCATGCCCTCCCTGTCCCCCTACAAGTCCGAGCTGGACTACGGCTATGCGCCCGGGGTATTTCCGGCCATGGAGTGCCTGCTTCACCGACCCGAATGCGCCCGGCGGGTGCTGCTTCACAGCAAGGCTGCCGGCACTGAGGGCGCTGAAAAGCTGACCGCCCTGGCCGCTCGGCTGCATGTCCGGGTGGAAGAGGCCGATAAGGCCCTCGCCCGCATTTCCGGCAAGGACAACTGCTTTGCCGCGGCGGTTTTTACTAAATTTGAGGACGCCCTTGCGCAGGATGCGCCCCATGTGGTGCTGCACCATCCCTCGGATCAGGGCAATGTGGGCACCATCCTGCGCACGGCCCTGGGCTTCGGGGTGGAGGACGTGGCGCTCATTCGCCCCTGCGTGGATGTGTTTGATCCCCGGGTGGTACGGGCCAGCATGGGCAGCCTGTTTTCCCTGCGGGTAAAGGTTTACGAGGATTTCGACGCCTATCTTGCGGAGCATCCCGGCCGCATGCTGTACCCCTTTATGCTGGACGGCTCCCGCTCCCTGCCCGACGTGCTGGCCGGGCCTGTACCCGCCGCGTGGACGCTGGTCTTTGGCAACGAGGGCAGTGGCCTGCCGCCGGAATTTGCCCGGATGGGGCAGCCGGTGCGCATTCCCAGCAACGAGAAAATCGACTCGCTGAACCTGTCCATTGCCGCGGCCATCGGCATTTACGGCTTTACCCAGGCATTTGCCAGAGGAAAGGCTTGACAAAGCCGCGGCGGATGCCTATAATACATCTCACACACGCTTGCAGCCTGATGTAAGCCTCTGCGAATCCACATGAGAAAGCAGGGGCTTTTTATGTGCCTCTGCAAAAAAGGAGGCCTATGGAACCCTACGTTTTGCCCGACCATCCCGACAGCCCCGCAGAGGCGGCCCATCTTGAACAGACCTGCGCCATCATCCGGGAAGAGATCGACAAGCTGGAGAAGGAAACCGGCGTTGGCGCCCGGGAAGAGCGCACCGTGGTGGTACCCGACGACGCCACCATGGACGAGCAGGTGATGTTGGACATCCTGCGCATGAAAATCGATACCCTGCACAACCTGGAGCGTTCCCGGCACCAGGCGTATTTCGCACGTCTGGACTTCACTCCCCGGGGCGGCGGCTTGGAAACCCACTACCTGGGCCGTTGGGGCGTGGTGAAAACCCCTGAGTTCGATGTTGCTGTGGCCGACTGGCGCTCGCCGGTGGCAAATCTGTACTACTCCGGCCAGGTGGGCCCCATGGACTACGAGGCTCCCGACGGCCGCGTGCAGGGCGAGCTGACCCTCAAGCGCATGCTCACCGTAGAGGATGAGCGCCTCGTTTCACTGTTCGACAGCGGCGTGGTCAGCCAGGACGCCTATCTGCAGGTGGTGCTGGGCTCGGTCACCTCGGCCCGGCTGAAGGAAATCGTCACCACCATCCAGGCGGAGCAGAACCGTGTGATCCGGCATCCCCTGCAAAGGAACCTCATCGTTCAGGGCGTGGCGGGCAGCGGCAAAACCACCATAGCCCTGCACCGCATCGCCTACCTGCTCTACGCCTTCCGCGATACCCTGCGGCCGGAACAGATGATGATTCTTGCGCCCAACCCGCTGTTTCTGTCCTACATTTCCAGCGTGCTGCCCGATCTGGGCGTGGAGCGGGTGACGCAGACCACCCTGAGCGGCCTGTGCCAGCGCTGGATGGGCCGCCGAGCGCCGAAGGTGCAGCTTGCCCGCCGCCTGGAGGACGGGCTGACCGCTGCTGCCGATGAGCGTGCAGCCCTGGGCGAGGTGCTGCGGCGGAAGGGCTCCCTGGCCATGAAGGCGGATGTGGAGTGCTTTCTGGACGCTTATCAGGCGGAAATTCTGCCGCCGGAGGGGCTGCGTTTCGGCGGGCATGAGCTATACAGCCCGCAGGAGGTGCGGGATATTTTTCTTCGGCAGCTGCGGCCCTTCCCCCTGGCCCAGCGCATTGATGAGATGAAGAAATATATCCGCAAGCGCCTTTTGCAGGTGGCGGACGCCATGAAGGCCGCCCTGGACAAAATGGCCCAGGACAGGCTCACGGCGCTGCTGTCCGGCCTGCCAGACGGCGAGGAGCGCCGCGCCCGGGCCAGACGGCTGCTGGAAAGCAGGGACGCGCGCATGGCGGAAATCGACCAGCGGGCGAAGCAATACCTGAAGGAGTTCCCGTCGCTGTTTCCCGACCTGTCGCTGCTTGAAGTATACCGGCTGTATCTGACACGGTGCGAAAGCCAGGCGGTGCAGGAGGTCACCCTGCCCCTTCTGGACAAAAAGCGCGTACAGCCGGAGGATCTGGCGGCGCTGTGCACTATCTGCCGGGCAGTGTATGGGCTGAACGCAAAGCCCCTGCGCCACATTGTCATGGACGAGTGCCAGGACTTCTCGCCCTACCAGCTGGCGCTGCTCCATGAGCAATATCCCGCCGCCACCTTCACCCTGGTGGGCGACCTGATGCAGGGCATCCACGCCGACGAGGGCATCCGGGACTACGGCGAATGGCTGGACCCGGTATTCGGCGGAGAGGCCGACCTGCAGAACCTGGTCACCAGCTACCGCAGCACAGTGGAAATCATGACCCTTGCGGGGCGCATTGCGTCTCGGCATCCCGTGCCGGGGCAGCAGCTGGCCAGGCCGGTGCTGCGCCATGGCGAGGAGCCGCAGCTGTCGGTATTTTCCACCGACAAGGAGCGTTACGCCGCCCTGCGCGCCCAGGCCCGGGCCTGGCAGGAGGAGGGCTTCCGTTCCATCGCCCTGATTGAGAAAACCGCCGCGGGGGCAGAAAGGCTCTACCGCCTGCTCAAGGACAGCCTGCCCGTACGGCTTCTGCACGAGGACGATGCAGACTATCAGGGCGGGCTGATGATTTTGCCCGCCTCCATGGTGAAGGGGCTTGAATTCGACTGCGTGGCCGTATGCAACGCCGGCGCGGAGGAATTCCCGGACGATCCGTTCCTGTGCCGGGTGCTGTATGTGCTGGTTACCCGCCCCCTGCACCGGCTACGTCTGTTTGCCGCAGGGGAAATGACCCCTCTTTTGCGGCAGCCATGAAAAAAAGCGAGAAATATGTGTCATATGGCGCAGGATGTGGTATAATAGCTTTGGATCTGATTTTTGGATCAAACCACAAAAAGGAGCATGATAACCATGAAGCACTATGTTTGCACCGTTTGCGGCTATGTGTACGATCCCGCCGAGGGCGATCCTGACAACGGCGTGGCTGCCGGCACCGCCTGGGAGGATGTGCCCGAAGATTGGGTTTGCCCTCTGTGCGGCGTGGGCAAGGATTCCTTTGAAGAGGAAGCCTGATATTTCCACAGGTCGAGCCTTTTGCAAAGGGGGAAGCCATACAGGCTCCCTCTTTTCCTATGCCCCGGAAATCCGCGCGACTGATATTCCCCTCATCCTTCAGACCTTTTCAGCCTACCCGTTCATCTCCTGCGCACCGATCTGAACTTGTCCATACCGAGCGGAAAAGAGCAAGACAACAGGCTTGAATGTTACCTTTTCCCCCTTGGAAAAGCCAGGAATATCAAAGGGGCGCAGATATATTTCTGGAGGGAGAAGAATCAGAGCCCATCCTCCTCGAAAACCAGCTTTGAAAAGGGTCGTTTCGTTATGACTACAGGGCGCAAGCCCAGCGAACCGGCCGTGGCTAAACAGCGGCATGGAGAGCACGGAGAACCTATGGCAAAAAAGAAAAAGCCGGTTAACCAGTCCAACTGGACGGTTGCGGCTGTGGAGACCTTTGC
>CAMDVP010000096.1 GCA_945877525.1 uncultured Clostridia bacterium
ATCGGCACCGGCCTGACCGCCACCGACGAGCAGGCCAACGAAACCATCGGCGTGATCCGCAAGGCCCTGGCCCGCAAGTATGGTCAGGAGATTGCCGACCAGGTGCGCATCCAGTATGGCGGCTCCATGAACCCCAAGAATGTCAAGGGCCTGATGGCTCAGCCCGAGATCGACGGCGGCCTCATCGGCGGCGCGTCCCTCAAGGCACCTGACTTCTCTCTGGTGGTCAACTACGACAAATAAGCTTTACAAGGCAAGGGCGGCTGCAATGTGCGGCCGCCTTTTTGCATACAGCGCAAGCAGCGACAGCACAGCCCATGCAGAACCATTGACAAGACACGCGCTCTGGCCTATACTTCATGCCATGAGGAGGCGATGACGCATGCTGATTCGCAACGCCACGGCTCTGCTGGGCGGGGCCTTTCACGAGCACACGGAGGTGCGCGTTCACAACGGCAAAGTGCAGGAGATTGGCCAGGGGCTGGAGAACGGCCTGTATGAGGATGTGATCGACCTGGAGGGAGACTATCTCCTGCCGGGCTTTGTGGATGTGCACATCCACGCCTTTCGCGGCCATGACACCATGCAGGGCGAGGCGGCTGTCCGCGCTATGAGCCGCGACCTGTTCCGCGAGGGCGTGGCGGCCTTCGCGCCCACCACTATGAGCGCTTCCGCAGCGGACACCTGTGCGGCGGTGGAAGGCGTGCGCCGGGTGATGGAGCAGCCGGAAAGCCATGGCGCACAGGTGCTGGGTGCGCATATGGAGGCGCCCTTCCTGCAGGCAGACAAGTGCGGTGCGCAGCTGAAGGAGTTCTTCATGGCCCCGGACGTGAACGCCTTCCTGACCCTGTGCGGCGGGCACCCCGAGGCGGTGCGGCTGATCACCCTGGCCCCGGAGCTGGACGGCAGCGAAGAATTCATCCGCTGGGCGACGGGAAAGGGAATCACGGTGTCCATCGGGCATACCGGCGCTACGGCAGCGCAGACGCACCGCGCGGCGGACTGGGGCGCAACCCATGTGACCCATACCTTCAATGCGCAGCCGCCGCTGCATCACCGCGAGCCGGGAGTACCCGGCGCGGCGCTGGTGGATGACAGACTGTATACAGAGATGATTTGCGACGGTATCCATCTGCATCCGGATGTGATTCGCCTCATCGTGCGCGCGAAGGGCGCCCGGCGCACGGTGATGGTTACCGACGCCATGGAGGCCGCAGGCATGCCCGACGGCGTGTATTCGCTGGGCGGGCAGCGGGTGCTGGTGAAGGACGGCGCCGCGCGGCTGGACAGCGGCACCCTGGCCGGCTCCATTCTGACCATGCCGGTGGCGCTTGGGAACATGATCCGCCGCTTCGGCATTCCGCCGGCGGATGCGGTGCGGATGTGCACCGCCACCCCTGCCGACTCCATTGGCGAGCCCCTGGCGGGCCGGCTGATTCCCGGCAGCCCTGCGCCCCTGACCCGCTGGTCGACTGAATGGACCTTCAGAGGTATTCTGGCCTGAGAAAACGCAACGCTGCGGCTGATTGGATGTATGCGTGCCATACGGAGCAATGAGCGCGGCATGTTCCCCTGCACGGATAATGGAGGCACAACGATGAAGATGCTCTGTGAATATAGTTTGGGCGATATGCTGGCGCGGTATGTAACCGACGAGCAGGAACATGTGGGCCTGATGCTGCTTCCGGCAAGCCGCAGCGGCGATGTGCTGGACAAGGAGTGGGCCGTGGAGAGCCTTGTCCAATGCCATGCCCGGGGGGATCAGCTGCCCAACGGCTACGGCAACGGACACACCCTGGCCACCTCCACGGCGACTGACCGCATGAAGCTGGCCGGGCAGGAGCGGCAGGGCGACACGATTGTGACTACCCTGGCGGACGATACCGGCCGAAAGGCCCACCACCGCTTGACCTGGCATGAGGGCCTGCAGGCGGTGCGGGTGTCCACCGTGTTCGAGAACGCCACGGGTGCGCCCCTTACCCTTGACCTTCTGTCCAGCGCGAACCTTGGCGGCATCACGCCCTTCACCGCGGGGGATGCCTGCGGCGCGCTGACCATTCACCGGGTTCGCAGCGCCTGGAGCGCCGAGGGCCGCCTGCAGAGCGAAAGCATCGAAAACCTGCACCTGGAGCGCTCCTGGACGGGGCATGCCCTTCGGGTGGAAAAGTTCGGGCAGATCGGATCCATGCCGGTGCGGCAGTGGTTCCCCTTCCTGGCGGCGGAGGATACCGCTGCCGGGGTCACCTGGGCCATGCAGCTGGCCTGCCCCTCCTCCTGGCAGGGGGAGATCCGCCGCAGGGACGATTGCCTGAGCCTGATGCTGGGCCTGCCGGACGAGGACGATGGTCACTGGTGCAAAACCCTGCAGCCCGGGGAGTCCTTCGAGAGCCCTGAAGCTTACCTGACCGTGGGCGAGGGCGGCATGGACACGGTATCCCAGCGACTGTTGAGCGTCCAGCGGGAGAACTGGCTGCGCCGGGACGCAGACCTGCCCGTGATGTTCAACGAATACTGCACCACCTGGGGCGTACCCTCTCATGAGAACATGGTCAAAATCGCCGACTGCCTGCGGGGTCATGGCATTGACATCATGGTCATGGACGCGGGCTGGTACGCCAAGGGCGACGGCGGCTGGAGCGACGGCGGCGGCGACTGGGAGCCCAACGAGGAGCGGCTGTTCCCCCTGGGGCTGAAGGCCACGGCGGACGCCATCCGCGGCGCGGGGATGAAGCCGGGCATCTGGTTTGAGCCGGAAACCTGCGCCCCGGGCTCGGACATTTTCAAGCGGGAGGACATGCTGCTCAAGCGCCGGGGCGTGGTGATCGACACGGACAACCGCCGCTTCCTGGACATGCGCCGGGAGGAGGTGCAGGCCTATCTGCGGGAACGGGTGACGGGGCTTTTGCAGCGATGCGGCTTTGAATACATCAAGGTGGACTACAACGACTGCATCGGCGTGGGCTGCGACGATTCCGACGGCCTGGGCGAGGGCCTGCGGCAGAACATGCAGGGCACGTTCCGCTTCCTGCGGGATATGCGGGCGGCGGTGCCGGGGCTGTACATTGAGAACTGTGCCTCCGGCGGGCACCGGCTGGAACCCTCCCTCATGGCTGCGACGGACATGGCCTCCTTCTCCGACGCCCACGAGTGCGCGGAAATTCCCATCATCGCCGCCAACCTGCACCGGATGATTCTGCCCGGGCAGTCGCAGATCTGGGCGGTGCTGCGCCATACGGACAGCCTGCGCCGCATCAACTATTCCCTCATCAACACCTTCCTGGGGGTGATGTGCCTCTCCGGCGATGTGCTGACGCTCTCCGACGCGCAGTGGCGCAAGGTGGACGAGGGCATCGCCTTCTACCAGGCCGTGCGGGGGATTATCCGCGACGGCGTGTCCACCTTCCATGGGGCGGTGTCGGCCTCCTGGCGGCATCCCACGGGCTGGCAGGCCGTCTGCCGCCGGGCGGGGGACGAAACCCTGGCAGTGCTGCATACCTTCGGCGGGGATTTCCCGGAGAAGGTCACCTTGCCGGTGGACGCCGTGCGCATCCTGCGGGTCATGTGCTCGGAGGACAACGCCGTGTCCCTGGAAAACGGGCAGCTGACCGTGGCGCTCAGGGCGCCCTTCGAGGCCGTGGCAATCCACCTGTCTGCCTCTGTCTGACCAATGGCTGAGGAAGCCTATATGGGAGCCGCCTCACTGCCAAAGAGCAGGGGAGGCGGCTTTTTGTGCAGCGGCATTTTTTCCTGCGTGCCTCTGGGGAAAGGTATCTCCGCAGAATAGAAAATGGGAATTTTTCTCTTTGTACTGGCCGGAGGACGGAAGCGAATCTTGTCAACTCATGAAGAATATGATAAAATGAATAGTAATGGACTATATGGAAGGAGGATGCGCATGCCCGCATACCGCAGGGCAAAAATGCTGCTTTCAGTATGCCTGGCTGCGCTTCTCCTGACAGGACTGACGGCTGCCCTGGCGCTGCTGGGGGCCTGGCCCGAGGCCAGCGGCGACAAGGTGCTGAAAAAGGGCAGCATGACGGTAGACGCCAGCCATGCCGAGCAGGGCTACATCATGGTTCGGGCCAAGGCAGGGGCGAAAAAGCTGAAGCTGCGTATAGCCAAGGGCGGCGAAACCTACACCTATGACCTGAACGGGCAGGGGGAATACGAGGTGTTTCCCCTGCAGCTGGGCAGCGGGCGATACAGCGTGTCCCTGTACAAAAATGTGAAATCCAACCGCTATTCCAAGGACAGCGAGATTTCCCTGAACGTGGCCCTGGAACGGGAGGACGCGGCCTTCCTGTGCCCCAGCCAGTATGTGAACTACACGCCGGATTCACCGGCTGTTCTGGCCTCCATGGAGCTGTGTGCAAACCTGAGCTCCGACGAGGAAAAGGTGAGGGCCGTGCAGGATTTTATGTCCAGGGGCTTTGCATATGATTATGTGAGGGCGCTGACAGGGCCGGAAAGCTACCTGGGTGATGTGGACGGCTGCTTTGAAAAGCGCATGGGCCTGTGCCAGGACTTTGCCGCGGTGGCGGCCTGCATGCTCAGGGTGCAGGGAATTCCCACGCAGCTGGTGATTGGCTATGCGGATGACAGCTACCATGCCTGGAACAACGTGCTGATCGACGGGGAATACCGCCGCCTGGACATCACCGCCGCGCTGAAGGGCCTGTCCAGGGACACCGTATATACGGCGGAGCGCATATACTGAATGCCGCGGACGGAAGAGAGGGAAGAGAAGAATGGCCAAGCAGAATTCCGTGCAAAGGAAAAGAACCCCGGAGGAGCTTTCCGGCTTCTGCGCCCAGGTGGCGATGATGCTGCACGCGGGCCTGGCGCTGCATGACGGCATGGAGGCGCTGGCGCAAAGCTATACCGGCAGCCCCATGGAAGAGGATTACGCCCGGCTGAGCGGCCTGGTGCTGGAAACCGGCTCGCTGCGGGAGGCGCTGGACAGCTGCGGATGGCCGGCCTATATGGTGCAGATGGTGGGCATCGGTGAACAGACCGGCCATCTGGAAGAGGTTATGAACGGTCTTGCAGAGTCCTACCGCCGGGAGGGCAGAATCCGCAGTGCGGTGTCCAGCGCGGTGGCCTATCCCATTGTGCTGGGCGTGATGATGCTGCTGATTCTCCTGGTGATGATTGTGCGGGTGCTGCCTGTGTTCCGCCGGGTGCTGGCGGGACTGGGGGTGGAGCTGACGGCCTCCGGCAGCATGATGATGCGCCTGGGCATGAACATCGGCGTGGTGATGCTGGTGCTGGTGGGCGTGCTGCTTCTGGCGGCGGTGGTGTGCTGCCTGCTGCTGCGCACGGGGGCGCGGGCGCGGGTGCTGGACGCGCTGCAGCGGATGTTCCCGCCAGTGCGGGAAATCAATCGGAAGCTGGCGGCGTCCCGGGCCGCGTCGGTGCTGTCCATGCTGGTATCCAGCGGCTATCCCCTGGACGAGGCCATGGACATGGCCTGCGGCGCCATGCCGAAGGGGCGGAGCCGCGATCAGCTCCGCCTGGTGCAAAAACGTGTGGCGGAAGGGCTGAGCCTGGGCGAGGCCATTGCCCAGTCCGGCATGTTTGACAGCCTGACCTCCTGTATGATTCGCACGGCCGGCACGGCAGGCTGTGCCGATACGGCTCTGGCCAGCGCCGCGCAGACCTGCGAGGAGGATGTGGAAAACCGGATGGACAAGCTGGTGTCCATGATCGAACCCACGCTGGTGGGCGTATTGTCGGTGGTAATCGGCACGGTGCTGCTGTCGGTGATGCTGCCCATGGCGGGTATCATCTCCAGCATTCTGTGATATGGGATAAAGGGGGAAAGCGCATGAGGCGGGAAGAAAAGCGGGTGGCGAAGGGCCTGACGGCAACGCTGGCCGTGTTTGCGCTGCTGCTTGCCGCCGCGCTTTTCCTGTTTCAGGGTATTGACCGAATGTCTGGGGAAGAGCAGACGGCGCTGGTGCGCGATGCGGTGCGCGGCGCGCTGGTAACCTGCTACGCGGTGGAGGGCAGCTATCCGACGGATGTGGCGTATCTCAAGGAGCATTACGGACTGGCCTATGACGCGCAGCGGTACATGGTTTCTATTGACGCGTTTGCATCCAACGTCATGCCCGTGGTGCGGGTGACCGTCCGAGGGGAGGCGGGGCTGTGAGCGCTGGAAAAATTCACGCGGCTCGGGAACACAGCGTTTCCGGCGCGTTTGTCTTTCTGTTGCTGGGCGTGTTCGCAGTGTTTTCCACGCTGCTGGTGCTGCTCAGCGCGCAGCTTTACCGCGTGACGGTGGAGCAGACCCAGGATCACAACGATCAGCGGGTGCTGGGCAGCTATTTGATGAATGTGGTGCGGGGCAACGACGTGGCGGATGCGGTGTATGTTGCGCGCATGGGCGAAACGGACGCGCTGTGCTTTGTCCTGGAGGCGGAGGACGGCTGCTATGTGACCTATGTGTATTGCTGGGACGGCATGCTGCGCGAGCTGTTTGCGGAGGCAGGGGAGGAATTTGTGCCGGAGTACGGTGAGACGATCTGCCCCGCGCAGGCCTTTCATCCCACCCTGGAGGGGCAAATGCTGACCATGCGCCTGGTGGACGGCAAGGGCCGGGAACAGACGCTGCAGGCGGCGCTGGTTTGCGGCGCGGGAAGGGAGGCACTGCCGTGAGCGGGGGGAAAGACCAACGGGCGCTGCTGATGGAAATCATGCTGGCGGTGCTGTTCTTCGCGCTGTGCGCCTCTGTGCTGCTGCAAACGTTCGCGGCGGCCAGGGAATATAGCCGCAGGGCCGGCGTGGAGAACGAGGCGCTTTTGCAGGCGCAGTCCGTGGCCAGCCTGCTGTATGTTCGGGAGGACGCGGACGCGGCGCTGCGGGAAAGCGGCTTTGAGGAGCGCGGCGGCGTATGGACGCGGCAGGAGGAAGAATACAGCCTGACGGTTTCCGGGCAGGAGGAAGAGACGCCCTCCGGTATGCTGCGTACCATGACGGTGCGGGTGCTGCTGGGAGAAACAGTGATGGCGGAGTTGCCGGCAGCGCGCTACGCACCCGGGGAGGCAAAGCAATGAAGCGACGGGGAGTGACCATCGGACCGGGCGCGCCATCGCTGCTCCTGGTGGTGGTGGTGGTTGCGATGAGCGTGCTGGGGCTGCTGGCGCTGATGAGCGCAAGAAGCGATGCCCAGCTGGCACGGCGCAGCCTGGAATACACAGAGGCCGAATATGAGCGGGCCGCTCAGGCGGAACGCAGTCTGGCGCAGCTGGACGGCGTGCTGGCGGCATGCGCCGGTGAAGAGGACTATCTTGCGGCGGTATCGCGCCTGCTTCCGGAGGGCATGACCCTGGACGGGCGGGTGGTGCGCTGGACGGAATCGGCAGACACGGGCCGCAGCCTGTGCTGCGCCGTGGAGCTTGCGGAGGATGGGGAAAAGACGCGCTTCTGCTGGGTGGAGCATCAGTTTATGGCCGATGAAATTGATACAGACCTGCCATAACTCAGGCGGGGATGACGGTGGGTGAACATATGGAGCTAATGGAAATCCTGAAGCATACCCTGACGCTTGGCGGATCGGATATCTTTATCGTGCCCGGTTCCCAGGTGATGGCCAAGGTGCAGGGACAAATGCAGCCCATAGGCACGGAGCGCATGACGTGCGATCAGACGGAAAGGCTGATCCGGCAAACCTATGAGCTGGCAAGGGGCAGGAGCATGGACAGGCTGCTGGAAGAGGGGGACGACGATTTCTCCTTTTCCCTGGAAAACCTGAGCCGTTTTCGCTGTAATGCCTACCGGCAGCGCGGCAGCCTGGCTGCGGCCTACCGCGTGGTGACCTTTGGATTGCCGGACCCGGATCAAATGGGCATTCCGCCCCTGGTGACCGGCCTTGCCCAGCTGCGCAGCGGCATGGTGCTGGTGACCGGCCCGGCCGGCAGCGGCAAAAGCACTACCCTGGCCTGCATTGTCGACCGGATCAACCAAAGCAGGTCAGGTCACATCATTACCATTGAGGATCCAATCGAGTTCCTGCATGCCCACAGGATGAGCCTGGTCAGCCAGAGGGAGGTGCCCTCGGACGCGCCGAATTTCGCAAGGGCGCTACGATCGTCCCTGCGGCAGGCGCCGGACGTTATCATGCTGGGGGAGATGCGCGACGCGGAAACCATGCAAACGGCCATTACCGCGGCGGAAACGGGGCATCTGCTGCTGTCCTCCCTGCACACCATCGGCGCGGCCAGAACGGTCGATCGGATTATCGACGCGTTTCCGCCCAACCAGCAGCAGCAGCTGCGCATTCAGCTGTCCATGGTGCTGAGGGCGGTGGTATCCCAGCGCCTGGTTCCGACCCTGGATGGCGGGCTGACGCCGGTGTTTGAGGTGATGACGGTGACAAGCGCCGTGCAGAACCTGATCCGCGAGGGAAAAACCTATCAGTTGGATAATGTGATTTATACAGGCAGCGCCGAGCAGACCATGCTGTCCATGGACAACGAGCTTTTGCGCCTGTGCCGGGATAAGCGCATTGCCAGGGAAACTGCCATTCTTTATGCTGTAAATCCGGACGCCCTGCGCAAGCGGCTGCCGATGTAAGGAGGAACAATATGTCTGATAAAATTCAAATTCAACTGATGAACCACTTTTTGATCTATATTAATGAAGAAAAAGTGGATCATCTGGTGGAAAAATCCCGCAAGGGCGCATCGCTGATGCAGATTCTGATTATGAACCGGGGAGAATCCGTCCCCAACCTCAAGCTGATGGGCGCCCTGTGGTCGGAGGAAAAGAGCAGCAATCCTGAGCAGGCCCTCAAAACCCTGGTCAGCCGCATGCGCTCGCTGCTCAATCAGGTGTATGACGGCCTTGGCGGCTGCATTGTGGCCGAGCGCGGCGCCTACCGGTGGCAGTGTCTGCCCGGCATGGAGGTGGACGTTTATGAGATTGAGGATATCTTCGACCAGATAAAGGACGACGCGCTGGACGAGGAAACCCGCAGAAAGCTGATCGAGAGGCTGCTGGACCTGTTCTGCGGCGACCTGCTGCTGGATAGTGAGCAGAGCGACTGGGCGCTGTCCATGGCCACCTCGCTGCACAACCGCTATCTGTCCGCGGTGTATAGCTATCTGGTCAGCCTCAAGCAGCGCGGGGACTATGACCGCGTGATCACCGTGTGCCGCAAGGCCCTGGAAGTGGACAACCTGGATGACCGGCTTCACATGGAATTGATGAATGCGCTGATCAAGACCGAGCGCAACAACGAGGCCATGCTCCAGTACAAGTATGTAACCCATCTTTATTATCATTATCTGGGTGTGCGCCCCAGCGACAACATGCAGGAGTTTTACACGCAGATCGTCAATTCCGGCAAAACCCTGGAGCTGAACCTGGAGTCCATCCGCAACGAGCTGCGGGAAAGCAACGAAAGCCGGGGCGCCTTTATCTGCGAATACATGGTATTCAAGGAAATCTTCAACCTGCAGATGCGCAATCTGGAGCGCCTGGGCTCCACCATGTTCCTGGGCGTGATCATGATTTCGTCCATGGACGGCTCTGTCATGGAGCCGATGCGCCAGGATAACATCATGCAGGGGCTGATTGAGATCCTGCGGCAGAACCTGCGCAAGGGCGACACGGTGTCGCGCTTCAGCCCCACCATTGTGGCGCTGCTCCTCCCCATGGTGAACTACCACACCGGGCGGATGGTGATGGAGCGCATCAAAACGCATTTCTATCGGAAATACCCCAATTGCAGCGTAGCCTTTAACTATCGCATCGGCCCGCTGAGCAGTGAAGCCGGCGAACCGCGGCTTCCGGAATCTGACAAAAACTAACTAAAAATTCTTTTAAAAAAAATTTTATCCCATGGAATATGTAACCGTTGCTGTAACCTTCTGGTGGTAGAATAAAGGCGTAAACTGAACAAGAGGAACATAGATTACACCTGACCATAGAGAAGGAGGCAATAGAATATGAAGAATGTGGAGAAGAAGGTTGTTGCGTTGGTGCTCGCGTTGGTGATGGTTTGCAGCATGATCGTGACGGCACTGGCTGAGGAAGTGGCCACTGTGACGGATCTCCTGCCTGTGGATGAGACGACTGTGGCCTCCGATCCTGTGGATGCAACGGTGATCGAGGTAACCGACGACGTAACTCCTGATGCTCCCGCTGCCGAGGATGAATCCGAGGAGACCGCCGAGGTTCCTGCCGAGGAGACCACCGAGGAGACCACCGAGGAGACCACCGAGGAGACCACCGAGGAGACCACCGAGGA